>JACQOX010000015.1 GCA_016202335.1 Deltaproteobacteria bacterium | reverse complement strand
GGATGGTCCCCATCGATGTTCATGAAGTTCGCAAGGGGATGTTTTCGGCCGAAAATCTGAGTGCCTTTTTCAATCGCGTGGGGAACGACGAGATCATGATGTTTACGCGGCAGTTTTCGACCCTCTTTCGCGCCGGCGTCAGCATGGAAACGATTTTTGCCACGCTTGCCAAACAGGTGAAAAGTATTTCGCTCCGCAATGCCCTGACGCGCATTCGATCTGATATTTCTTCAGGATCATCGCTTGCGCAGGCCTTTAGCCGTCATCCGCGGATTTTTAATGATCTCTATGTCTCGATGCTGGCAGCAGGTGAGGAAGCCGGTATTTTGGAAGAAGTCCTGCGCAACCTTTCTTCGCTTTTGGAGCGGGACTACGAAATCCAAAAAAATATCAAAGGAGCCATGTTGTATCCGAAAATCGTGATCTTTGTATTGCTGGGTGCCATTTTTTTTCTGATGACCTTTGTGGTTCCGAAGTTCACGGATTTTTACGGTCGCTATGGAGCAGAGCTTCCATTGCCAACGCAAATCCTCATCTGGGCGAGTCATTTTGTGATGCATTATTGGTATCTGGGCATCGCCATCATCATTTTTTGTGTGTATCTGATCCGTCGAATCCTTTCGACGCAGGTGGGACGCATGAAATTCGATCGGCTGCGTTTTCACCTGCCGGTCTTCGGTGATCTCAATATGAAGGTCGCCAATGCGAGATTTGGCCGCATCTTGGCGGCGCTTTACCGAGCCGGGCTTTCCATGCCGCGGGCGCTGGAAGTGGTGGCCAACGTGATCGGCAATATCTCGTTTGCCCAGGAAGTGCGCAAAGTGCGGGACGACATTCAAAAGGGATCCATGCTGTCAGAGGCCATGGCGAAGCAGACCTATTTCCCCTTTGTGATGGTTGAGACCACGGCCGTCGGCGAAAAGAGCGGTGCCATCGACGAAATGCTGTCCACGATCGCTGATCACTATGAACTTGAAGTCAGTTACACGATCAAAAATCTGACCGCGCTTTTGGAACCCTTGTTGCTGATCGGTATTTTTGGTATAGTAACATTACTTGCCCTGGCGATCTTTTTACCGATTTGGAATTTGTCCACCGTCATCGGCAAGTAACCTCAGCGAAGAAAAGGCATGCAGATGGAAAAGAAGCGTACTCCATTCGAATGGTCGACCCTCGGCGTAGTCCTGTCGCTCTCCATGCTGATTGGCATCGGCCTTTTTCGTGAGCGGATCACGCAGCACCAATCTCAACTGTTGATGACGGAGTTGGAGTACATGCGAGCGGGTATTGTTCATTACACCTTAGTCCATAAACAAAATCCGCCTTCACTTGCGGTCCTGGCGAAACAACTGCCGCATGTCGCAGATGGGACGGTCATCGATCCCTTTGGCAATCCCTATCGTTATGATGCCAAGAAGGCTTGGGTTCAAACGACAACCAAGGAGTACGCCAAATGGTAAAACACTGGCAGCAGGTAGCACTCGCGGTGGTGAGTTTGATGGTCATTGGACTGGTGGCCGGAACAACCCATTTCGAACGCCGTGTCGAAAAACAAAAAGTTCTTTTTTACCAACTGCAGTTATTACGCACATCGGTCCAATTATTTAAGGTGATCCATCATCGCAACCCTCACAGTCTTGAGGAGCTGGTCAAAATCGAATATCGTTTTACCGAACACGAAATGCCCCGCAAATTCCTCGAATTTCCACCTTACAATTTTGAAGGCAAGTTCGTAGACCCCTTTGGAACGCTTTATTCGTATGACGCCAAAACCGGTCAGATCAAAAGTCTCAGCAAAGGGTTTCAATATTGGTGAAATAAGTCTCGACACTGCAGGGTGAAAATCGTTATAATTAGTGTCGCTCGGATTTGAAATATTGGAATTTATTCATAGAAATAAGCCACTTTAAAGGGGGGGATAAGTTATGAAAATCAGAGACAGCAAGGGTTTTACGCTCATCGAATTGGTTCTCGTCATTGCGATTCTGGGTATCTTGGCCGTGACAGCGCTGCCGAAGTTTATGGACCTGTCGACCGAGGCCAAACAGTCCAGCCGCGATGGGGTCATTGGAGCCGTGAGATCCGGCATTGCCCTTTATCGTGCCAATGACATGGTGACGAACGGTGGAACGGGCAGCTACCCCGCTTCGCTTGACGCCAATGCCGATGCGAGCGCGTGTGCCACGTGCTTTAGCACGATCTTAGCCAACGGCATCAGCGACTCCTCCTGGACGCGCACCAACGCAACGACCTATACGTATAATGACGGGACAACGACGACGACTTATACGTACAGTTCGGCCAACGGGACGTTCCAGTAAGGATTTGAGCATTTCAAATTTGGATGCGCTCTGAGGAAGGAGAAAACCGAGATGTCCACATCTCGGTTTTTTCCATGCCGTGAGATGGGGGAGGGGTATGTACTTGGACTTTTTTGGTCTCTCGGCGCGGCCGTTTTCTAACACGCCAGACATCGCCTTTCTCTATCTCGGAAAAAATCACGAACGTGCCATGTCGACCTTGCAGTACGGCATCCGTCAGCGCCTTGGATTCTCGCTTCTCACCGGTGAAGTCGGCGCTGGCAAAACCATGCTGTCTCGCTGTCTGCTGACACGGCTCGATTCCACGGTGCTTTCGGCTTCGCTCATCACGCCGCTCTTGACGTTGCCTGAAGTGATGTCGGAAATTTTGCGCAGTTTCAAGGTTCTGACGCGTGCGAAAACCGTTCCGCGGATGATCGAAGCCTTTCACAAATTTCTCATCCGCATTGCTGCTGAAGGCAAAACAGCCCTCGTCCTGATTGATGAAGCCCAAAATCTCTCGCCGGAATCGCTCGAAGCCATCCGACTTTTGACGAATCTCGAAACGGAAAAACAAAAGCTCGTCCAGATTTTACTCGTTGGACAGCCAGAACTTTTAAAGAAGCTTGAGCGTCATGACCTGAGACAACTTAATCAGCGAATTTCAACGCGCGTCCATCTGGAACCGCTCGATGCTGTGGAGACGATGCGCTACATCAACCATCGCATTTCGATTTCCGGGGGGATGGGAAAGGTGTTCTTCGATCCCAAGGCGCTGCGGCTCATGTACCGTGAATCCCAGGGCTTCCCCCGCATCGTGAATGTCTTGGCCGACAGGTCGCTCATGGCGTCATTTGTTCGAGAGCAATATGTCATCGATCGACACGCTGTGCGGCAGGCGGTCAATGATTGGCGCGGGAGTGAAGGCGTCAATTGGTGGAATTCCATTAAACGGTTAGTGATGCGGTAGCCTGCCTGACGGCAGGCAGGGAGAATATGATGTCCCTCATTCACGATGCTCTCAAAAAAGCCAAAGAAGAGGCCCAAAAAGGGGGACATGCTTCACCACCAGGTATGCCGGCCAGTGATGAAGCAGGTTTCAAGCCGCCCGCGATGCGCACCAAATTGCTCATCGGGGTGTTGATCCTGGCAGTCGGGTTTTTGATCGTGAATAAATGGAGTGGGAAAAAAGAAGATTCCGCTGATGCGTTGCCTCCTGTTGCTCCAACCCCATCACCGCAAAATATGGTCGAAGCGGAAGCCAAGAAACTTTCGGCGCAGGCCATGGAGTCCTATCGCCAACAAGATTTCGATACGGCCATGGCCAAGCTCGTGGTGGCGTCGAATACTTTTCCTTCGGACCCCGAGGTTTGGAATAATCTTGGCGTGGTCATGAGAAAGCGCGGCGAATTAGCCAAAGCTGAAGAGCATTTTTTGAAGGCGCTGACTCTCAAGGAAAATCATGCCGAAGCTCTGAATAATCTGGGCTCCCTCAAGATTCAAACCAATGATCTTGAAAAGGCAAAAGAGTACATCGATGCGGCATTGAAACAAAATAATCGTTATCCCGAAGCGTTGTTCCATCGAGCGCTCATTGCGGAAAAAGAATCCAACATGGAGATGGCAATTAATCATTATAAACAATTTTTACGCGCGGGAGTTTCATCGATTCCAAAGGAGATTCAGGATCAGGTGCGTGAGCATCTGATCAACATTGAACCTTGAGACATGATAACCGTTGAAACCATCGCTTCGAAGTTGAAAAGTTTTCTGCCGAAAAAACGCGCTGAGCGAATCGGCATTGATCTGCGTCCAGATGCTTTACGCTTTGTCCATGCTCGAACGTCAAGTTCAGGAAAATACATTCTCGCAGGTCTAGGCGCGATCGACATCGAGTTCTTCAAGCTTACCCCCGAAGAGCGTCAACAGCTCGGCCGCCGTTTGATGGCGCAGTGTGGAGGCCTCTCCGAAGTTTCTTTTTCACTCGCGCACCCCAGTCTTCGTATGCAGCGGATGAATTTTCCGCCCATGCCCGACGGCGATCTGCGTGAAGCCATGCGATGGAATTTTCGGGAAGGCATCGACTGCCCCATCGAAGAATATCGTGTGGGATTTTTAAAACTGCCGCGCTTTGATCAGAAGGGAAAGCAGGCGATCATGGCCTTCGGGGTCCATGCCCCGGCGATTCCAAAGTCCGCAGAGATGGCCAAGCAGATGGGCTTCAAACTGGTGAATTTGGAACCAAAGGCCTCGGCGCTATTTGGGCTTTTTCAGACGAACGATCTTTTAAAGGAAACCGTATACACAGCCTCGCTCTCGATGGGAAAAGATGAATCCCTTTTTGTGGTGATGTCTTCTGAGCTCCTTCTTTTTTCGCGAGTCATGCCGATCGACCTTACGGGACTGTCCGATGGTGAGTCAGAAGCCTCCCAAAAAGTGCTGAGCGAACTCATCATCGAAATTCAACGGGCCATCGATGCCTTTGTGCTGATGTATGAAGTGGAAGGTGTTCAGGAACTTTTTCTTTCCGGCTCTGGGGTTCCCCTGCAAACGATGGCGGCTCATGTTCAGCAATCGCTCGGGCTGACCACGAAAATTTTGAACCCCTTTGAAGGTTGGAAATTGCTTCACGGTCAAAAGGAAAATGATATCGATTTTTCGGGGTACGACGTCGCAGCTGGTCTTGCGACGCTGTCGGAGGAATAAGGCATGGCCGCTAAACATCCGCGCCGGATTAATTTTCTTGAAACGGAAGGCTTTTCCCTCACGTATGCTCGCCTGGGCATGTGTGCATGTCTGTGGCTTATGCTCTTGGCCGGATGGTTTGGCAGTGGCTGGCTGAGAATCTATTTGGTGCAGCGGGATATTTACACCACCAAGGCTCAGTTGACGACGCTGGATCGTGAAAAAGAAGAACGTCTGGCGCACGCGAGTACAACGGTTCGTCGTAAAATGGGGCAGACGGCCCAAGAGGGGCTTCGGGCCCATTTTGGAAAGACCTTCAAGTGGTCGGATGTCTTCGAAGACATTGGCCAGCGCCTGCCGCATCAAACGTGGCTTACCGCTCTGCAGCCTCAAGGAGCGCCGACGCCGGAAGGTACGCTCAAATTGCACATGCAGGGCAAGGCCAAGCGGATGGAATCCATTCCCATGTTTGTCGGTGAACTCAAAAAATCATCGTATTTTCAAAAGCCAGAAATTTTGGGAACACAGGGAGCTGATAAAGACGGTTTTTTTGAATTTTCCCTTCTGTCCGAAATCGTGGTGAATAAATAATGGCGACGACATCAAAAATTGATTGGAAGGCCAAGCCACAGCCGAGAGAGCTTGTCATGTTCGGCAGCTTTTTAATTATTTTGTTTATGGGATTCGTCAATTTGGCGCTGACGCCGCAGGGCGCCAAGCTCAAACAACAACAATCAGACTTGAACCTGCTCAAAGAGCAGGTGGCGTCGACCGAAAAAATTATTCGTGCCTTTGATGCGCAGCTTGCGGAAATGCAGCAGGGCAAAGAAAAACAATTGGCTGCAGGAGATGAGCGACTACAGCGCATTCTTCAATATCGAAGTGTCAACCAAGCTGAAGAAGCAGCATCGGCCATCGCCCTCTTGTCGGATCGCCACTTCCTCGGCGGCATGGTTTTCAAGGGGTCTTCCATTGGAACGGCCCGCAAAGAAGGGGGGCTGGCGGTGATCCCCTTTGAAGTTCAATTGGAGGGTCGCTACGGCACGTTTCTTCGTTATCTCGAAAACATCGAACGAGTCGAGCGACCACTGCTCATCGCTCGCGTCGACGCTTTAGGAGAGCCGGAAAAAGGATTTTTGCTCATCAAACTTTTTTGTGAGATATATTTACCAGAGTAAGTCCTTCACGAGTTAAAGGGGGGTTGGATGAAACGTATTTTTTCTATCACGATGCTCATCATCGGTCTCCTGGCTAGTCGTGTATTCGCAGAATCGATTTCAGATCTTTACCTGGAAGCCCTTCCTGAAGCAAAAAAAGCGAGCCAAAAGACTGGGGCCAATCCATTCTCCAGCACAACGACTTCTTTGGCCGATCTTCACCTGGAAGATCTGGTGCTGATGGGGACAGCGGTGGGAGAAGGGGATGATCAATATGCTCT
>JACQOX010000017.1 GCA_016202335.1 Deltaproteobacteria bacterium | reverse complement strand
GAACGACTCAAACCATTGCTCGTGAACTTCAGCTCACTGGAAAAGTTTACGGAAGCGAGTAGCGCCAATCGCCCGGATTTTCAGCTGCTGGACATCGGCATCGCCACCAAACAAAAACTCTACAAACTTGAAAAATTGAAACTCATGCCCAAGGCGGGAATCGGGGCGTTTTTTGAAATCGGCGGCACCACCAGCACGGTGAGCGGTGTTCAGGCGACCGATGATTTCAATAATCCCTTTAACTACAAACGCGCCGGACTGGGATTTCAAGTGGAAGGAAAATTTGATTTCCATGGCGCTGCTGCTCGCATTCGCAAAGCTAAAGCCGAATATCTGGAGGTGAGCCAAAAACGCTCCATCGCCAAACGAGGGTTGAACCTTGAGACGCAGCAGGCTTTTCTGAATGCCAAGCGGCAATTTGAAAACATGCAGCGCGCGCGAAAGGCGCATTCTCTCGCCCGTCAAATGCTCTTCTTGGCCCGCAGTAATTTGGACATTGGGCTGGGTGAAAAAGATGATTATCTGGATGCCTTAAAGCGAACGCTGGTCTCACGCGGGGAATACCTTAAAGCGACGTTTGATGCCAATGTGGCGACGGCAGACCTGTCACGACTGGTGGGGCAGGCGGCTACAGGGGAACTGATGCCGCCCATGAGTGCTGCGGAGTACGACCTGATCAATGAAGAAGATTCGGGGGAGGAATCATGGAACGAAAACGACACATCCGAATAGCCCTGGCGGCGACCGCTCTCATCAGCCTCTTGCCGATGCTGGGTTTTGCTCAGGCAAAAAAACTGGCGAATCCTGGAACGGCCATGCGCGCGATTCAGGACCTGGATGCCATGCTGAATGATTTTCGCACGGGCAAGCTTTCCGAAGAAGACAAGGCGTTCAATGCGAAGCTTAAGAAAAAAATTATCGGCGGGACGTTCGATATTCGTGAATTGACCAAGCTTGCCATGGCGTCGCATTGGAACGAAATCAATGATGCCCAGCGGGATCACCTTGTGAACCTGATGGTAGCGCTTATCGAAGAAAGGGCGCTGCTGTCCAAAGAACAGTCAGCGGCGAAAAGCAAAGGTGGCGGCAAATATCGCGTGATGTATAAATCAGAAAAATATTCCAATCCTGAAAAGACGCGCGCTTTTGTTCGAACCGTGGTCGTGATTCCTTCCGAAAACATCGATCTCGGGCTCAACTACCGCCTCAAAAAAGCCGACAACACCTGGAAAGTGTATGACATCATTGTCGACGAGGCGAGCCTCATCGACAATTATCGCTACCAATTTCATTCCATCATAGCCAAAAACGGGTACCAAGAACTCGTGAATCGCATCGAGAAGAAATTAAATGAAATCAAGTCTGAACGGAAATAATCACAAACGATCGATTATCCTTTTGGCGGTTGGCGCCCGTGCCGACGTCATGGAAGAGCTCGTCCAGGCCGGAAAGCTTCCTGAAATTTCACGATGGCTGGTGGAATCAGGATCGTTTCACAAAGGAACGACGGTGTTTCCGTCCACGACGGGTCCGGCCTATCTGCCTTTTTTGACCGGTGTTTCCCCCGGCACCTGCAACGTTCCGGGTATTCGCTGGATGAACAAGGCGGAATTCGCCAAGGGCAAATGGCTTGCGGGGCACCGAAGTTACGTTGGCATCGAAAGTTTCATGATCGGCCGCGACATCGCCAAACCGATTCAGACTATTTTCGAACTGGTTCCGGATTCCTACAGCATTTTTAACACCATCGCCCGTGGCGCCGGAAATCGAAATCTGACGCGCATTTCACGGCTGTGGTATGTCTACTACGCCCATCTCACCGATCGTTGGAGCTTCATCGATGAGGCGTCGCTGCAAAATATTTTTCAGGCGATTGATGCAAAGGCCCGATTTATGTTTGCGGTATTTCCAGGCATCGACGAGTATTCCCATTTGGCGCATCCCCACCACGAATCGACCTATGAACGCTATGCCTGGTTGGACCGAGCTGTTGGTAAGATCGTCAAAAAATTGAAAGAACGAGGGGAGTGGGAAACCACGCAGTTGTGGGTCGTGGCGGATCATGGCCTCACCAAGACTGATACTCATTTTTGTCCCAATGAATTCTTGGCCAAACGCGATCTGCCGGCCTTCTTTTACCCGATGATTCATGATCGCCGCGGAAAAAAATCAGCGACCATGGTTTCAGGCAATGGCATGGCCCATCTCTATTTTCGCAACCGCGATGGTTGGAGTCGACCGACATCACGCCATGAGCTCGCGGAAATGGCTCCGAAACTGGTCAAAGATTTCGTCGCGGAAGATGCCATCGACCTGGTGCTCTGCCGCGACGACAAACATGGCGTTGATATCCTTTCGCGCCGTGGGCAAGGCAAAGTCGTGCTGAACCATGGCCACGTTGAATATCAGGTCTTCAAAGGCGATCCGCTGGGATTTGGTGACATCCCGAAGAAACTTTCCATCGATGATTCATTGGCGCTTTCGCACCACACGGATTATCCCGACGCGCTGTACCAGATCGCCAATCTGTTTCGATCGAATCGGACGGGAGATGTCGTTCTGTCTGCAACTCCGGGGTATGACCTTCGGCTCAAATACGAACACCCAGAACATCGCGGTTCGCATGGTTCGCTGCACCGCCTGCACATGCATGTGCCAATCCTGTGCAACACGAAGTTGGACCAGGGTCCGATGCGCACGGTCGATGTCTTCCCCACGGTGCTCGAATTTTTGAATCATCCGATCCCAGGGTTTGTGGAAGGCAAGTCGCGACTGATGTGAATCAATGGTTTTTTGCTTGTGTTACCCTTTCATTCTCGCGAAATCGGAATCCATTTTAGAGACATTGGAGCAAAAAATGAAAATCGCTGTTCTCGTCAAGCAGGTCCCGG
>JACQOX010000194.1 GCA_016202335.1 Deltaproteobacteria bacterium | reverse complement strand
CTTGATCACGTCAAGGTTGTGCTCGATGATGATGACCGTGCTGCCCTGATCCACCAGCCGCGTCAGCACATCCAAGAGTTTCTGCACGTCATCGAAATGCAGACCGGTCGTCGGTTCGTCGAGAATATAGAGCGTGCGTTCGGTTGAGCGTCGCGACAGCTCTCGGGAAAGCTTGATTCGCTGGGCTTCTCCGCCGGAGAGCGTTGTCGCCGACTGTCCCAGCTCGACGTAACTCATGCCGACTTCGATCAGCGTTTCCAGTTTATGGCGAATGTTGGGAATAGAAACAAAAAATTTCTGTGCTTCAGCGATGGTCATCGACAGCACGTCGGCGATCGATTTTCCTTTATACAGGATTTCGAGCGTCTCGCGATTGAAGCGCTTGCCATTGCAGACTTCGCACTCCACATGCACGTCAGGCAGAAAATGCATTTCGATGCGGATGACACCGTCGCCTTCGCAGGCTTCGCAGCGGCCACCTTTGACATTGAAAGAAAAACGGCCAGGGCCGTAGCCGCGTGCCTTGGATTCGGGGAGGCCTGAAAAGAGGTCGCGGATGAACGTGAAGATGCCGGTGTACGTTGCCGGATTTGACCGCGGTGTGCGGCCGATGGGCGATTGATCGATGTCGATGATCTTGTCGAATTTTTCCCAGCCGGTGATGTCGAGGGCTTTACCCGCCGGTTCTTTGGAGTATTCGATGCGCTGCAAAAGTCCTTGGAGCAGCGTTTCATTGATGAGCGTCGATTTCCCGGAACCGGACACGCCGGTGATACAGGTGAGCACGCCGACGGGAATGCTGACATCGATGTTTTTGAGATTATGCTCAGAAGCCCCCATGATGCGGATTTCCCCGTTGGTGTAGGGACGACGAATGGTATTCGGGGTGATCTTCTTTTTTCCCGAAAGATACTGGCCTGTCAGCGAGGCCGGATTTTTGATGATCTCCTTGGCCGTGCCTTCAGCCACGATGTGACCTCCATGGACACCGGCGCCAGGACCCAAATCGATGATGTGATCCGCAGCCATCATGGTGTCGCGGTCGTGTTCAACCACCAAAACCGTGTTGTCGAGATCTCGAAGTTTCATGAGCGTTCGAAGCAAACGGAAATTGTCGCGCTGATGAAGGCCAATGGAAGGTTCGTCGAGGACATAGAGCACGCCGGTGAGCGCTGATCCAATCTGCGTTGCCAGCCGGATGCGCTGATCTTCACCGCCGGAAAGTGAGGCGGAGCTGCGATCGAGGCTCAGATAATCGAGTCCCACGTCGATGAGAAACGTCAGCCGTTTGCGAATTTCCTTGAGCACTTTATCGGCGATCGCGGCTTCTTTCTTGGTGAGCTTCAGGTGGTCAAAAAAGGGTGTGGCCTCTCGGATCGACAGGGCGCAGACTTCGGAAATATTTTGGCCACCGATTTTGATGCTGAGCGATTCCTTGCGCAGCCGTGCGCCGCGGCAGGATGGACAGGGACGAAGGTTCATGAATTTTTCGATGTCTTCACGGATGTCAGGGGACGTCGTTTCCTTCCAGCGTCGTTCCAGCGAGGGGATGACGCCTTCAAAGGTCGATCGAAAGCGTCGTCGTTCGCCGGCACCTTCATAAACGAACGTCAATTCTTCGCTGCCGGAGCCGTAGAGGATGACCTTTTGGATTTCAGCGGAGAGATCGGCAAAGGGCGTGCGGATCTCGAAACCGTAGTGCTTGGCGAGCGTCTCGCTGATTTCCATATTATATAATGATGTCTTGCTTTGCCACGGCAGGATCGCGCCTTCGCGTAGCGAGAGATTGCGATTGGGAACGACAAGGTCAGGGTCAAAATACCGGCGGGTTCCCAAACCGTCACATTCTGCGCAGGCGCCGCGCGGGTTGTTGAACGAAAAGAGCTGAGGATTGATTTCCGGATAGCTCACCCCGCATTCGATGCAGGCGTGTTTTTCAGAGAGCAGCAACTCGCGATCGCCATTTTTTAAGGCCTGATCGAAAATAATTTTAACCAAACCTTCGCTCTGTTTGAGGGCAAGTTCCAAGGAATCTGCCAGGCGAGTTTTAATTTTTGAACTCACCGTCAAACGATCGATGTAGAGGTCGATGTCATGTTTTTTCTTTTTATCGAGTTGAATGGGACTGCCGAGTTCCTTGAGTTCACCGTCGATGTTCACCCGGATGAATCCCTGTCGAGCTAGTTTTTGCAGCTCTTTGCCGTATTCGCCTTTGCGGCCGCGGATGATGGGCGCAAAGACTGTGAATTTCGTTCCTTCCGGGAGATCTAATACTTGATCGATCATCTGCGAGACCGTTTGTGCGGTGATGGGACGACCGCAGACATAGCAGTGTGGGCGTCCCGCGCGGGCAAAAAGTACGCGCAGGTAATCGTAAATTTCCGTGGAGGTACCGACCGTCGAGCGGGGATTGCGCGACGACGTGCGCTGTTCGATGGCGATGGCCGGCGACAGGCCGATGATTTCGTCGACGTCGGGTTTTTCCATCTGCTCCAAGAACTGGCGGGCATAGGCGGAAACCGATTCCACGTAGCGCCGCTGTCCTTCGGCGTAAATGGTGTCAAAGGCGAGCGAGGATTTTCCGGAGCCGGAAAGCCCGGTGATGACCACGAGTTTATTGCGCGGGATCGTGACGTCGATGTTCTTTAAATTGTGCATCCGCGCACCGCGGACGATGATGTCAGCCATAAGGATCGGGGAATAGATCAGAAGTCGAAGCGAGTTGCAATAAGAGGTGTGAAATCAGGTTATCCCTGATCAGGCGAGTTGCTTCATGGACGTGATGACCTTATTGGCCATTTCACGGGCCCCGCCGAAGAGCATCAGCGTTTTAGGATCGTAGAAGAGTTCGTTTTCAATGCCGGCAAAGCCTGGGCTCATGCCGCGTTTGATGACGATGATCGACCGGGCCCGGTCCACGTTGAGAATGGGCATGCCGTAGATCGG
>JACQOX010000193.1 GCA_016202335.1 Deltaproteobacteria bacterium | reverse complement strand
TCTTAACGTCCATAACGTTAGACTACCTAACGTTCTAAACGTTAGCAAGTTATATTTGTTATAATCTAAGAAGTTGGAAGCAAGTCGATTGTCACTGTATAACTTCGAGCAGCCGTCCCACCGCCGCATAATTCCGAAACGGCGGAAAGACGTAGACGCCGTTCACGCCGTCCATGTGCCTGCTAGCTGCAAGCATCTCTCGGGCGACGCTGATACCCACGTCGCGCTGCGCTTCTTTGCTGGCCGCCTTGCCCATGCGCTCCAACACTTCTTTGGGAATTTGCATGCCGGGGACTTCGTGGTGCAAAAATTCGGCGTTGCGCAGCGAATAGAGCGGCAGCACCCCCACAAAAAATGGAATTTTGGGAAGATGACGGATCCGCTTCATGAATTCTTCGAGCAGGCGAATGTCGTAGACCGGCTGCGAAAAGGCATATTCTGCACCGGCTTCAATTTTCTGTTGGAAGCGCTTCACTTCCAAGGCGAGATCGATCGCGCCGGGGTTTACTCCACAGCCCAACACAAACTGCGTGTGGCCTTCGATCGGACGGCCCGAGAAATCCAAACCGCGATTGAGGTTCGCCACAAAGCGAATGAGTCCAATCGCATCGACATCAAATACCGCAGTCGCTTCCGGGTAGTGCCCCATCTTTGGCGGATCACCGGTGATGAGCATGAGGTTGTGAATGCCGAGCGCCGATTGCCCGATCAAATCCATCTGCATGCCGAGGATATTGCGATCACGACAACAGAAATGCGTGATCGTTTCGATTCCAACTTTTTCTTTAATGATCTGCGCCGTCGCCAAGGCGCTCATCCGCGCCATGGCCCGCGCACCGTCGGAGATATTGATGGCATCGACGCCCAGATCGCGCAGAATTTTTGAGCCTTCGATCGCTTTCGCTGGCGAGACGCCGGCCGGCGGCTCCATCTCCACCGACACCGCGAATTTTTTCCCGAGGAGCCGCCCAAAGGGACTGCGTTCAGCCACGGGAACGATAGGTGACATCGTTATCTGCGGGTGTTCAGGGGATCGTTCCTGAACTTCAATCGTTGAAGATGACTGATGCGCATAGCGTTGCGATTTGAGAAAATTCGCCATCTCGCGGATGTGCTGGGGCGTGGTTCCACAGCAGCCGCCGATGAGTTTTACGCCGAGCTGCGCGTAGCGCCGGGCGTAGTCTGCAAAATATTGGGGTGTGGCGAGATACACGAGTCGCCCATGCACCATCTGCGGGAGTCCCGCGTTGGGCATGGCGGAGAGCGGTTTCTTGGTCACGGCCATCATCCGCTTCATGGCTTCAAAAACACCTTGCGGGCCGTCGGAGCAATTGACACCGATGACGTCGGCGCCCCACGCATCGATCTCGCGCGCCACGTCTTCGGGCTGCAGCCCTTCAAACTCGCCTTCGCCGATGTATTTGAGCGACATCTGGCACACCACCGGCAAGGTACAAATCTTCCGCGCCGCTTGAAATGCGATGTGCAGTTCATCGAGATGGGTAAAGGTTTCCAGGACGATGGCATCGACGCCGCCCTCTGCCAGCGCGCTGATCTGCTCAGCAAAAGCGTCGGACATTTCTTGGTGCGAAAGCGCAGCGGCGTCTTTCTTGGTCCACGAGACGGGGCTGACACTGCCGCCCACAAAGGCTTTGTCGCCGGCCACCTCGCGCGCGAGTTTCGCCGCAGCGATGTTCAACTCCCGCACGCGCGCTTCAAGGCCAAACGCAGCGAGCGCCAAGCGATTCGCGGTAAACGTATTGGTTTCAATGAATTCCGCGCCGGCTTGAACGTAGGCCTGATGCACGCGCCGCACGGCTTCCGGATTGGAGATAGAGAGTTCGTCGTAGCAGCGATTGGAACCGATGCCCTGAGCGTAGAGCTCCGTGCCCATGGCGCCGTCGGCGAGAACACATCGCTGAGACAAAACATCGAGAAATAGAGCCCCTGCTGTCGTCTTAATTTTCACCTTCCATCCCTTCTTGCATATAGTCCACCACGATATTGATGATCTTTTTGACCGTGTCGTTACAAGATTTAAATGCAATATGGTCGAGGATCCCAATTCCAAACTTTCTCAAGACATCGCTCACAAGCGCGTGCACAAATGACTGTGTCGCTGCGGTCACATGGCTAAAATCCAGAACAACTTCTTCATGATGTTCCAGAGCAGGTATGATCTTTTGCAAACGGATGCTCCGTGCGATGTCTTTGTTTTCAGCAAATATCCCTGCTTCATCCACAATACGAATCGTCGTCATATAAATTTTGGTTTTCTATAGCGCTGCCGTTTTCGTTCGCGCACCGCTGAGCCGTATGTTTTACGAATTTCATCCAAGAGGAAGGAAAACTCCTTGGTTTGGTCAAGGGTAATATCCACCCCAACAACGGTTCCCTGCCAATAAGGAAAAGGATTCTCTTCGGAACCAATGGAGTGCCTGTCTTTAAAAGGATCTGCGTGCAACGCCATGTGCTTGGTCGATATGCGTTTCAAAAGTTTATAAAAACCGCCTCCGCTGTAGATCATAAAATAATCCCTGTTCACAAAGGCAATTGATTTGATGAAAAAAAGCCCTGCACCCGCATTCTGTTCTGTACCGCCTTCCTTTGGCGTCGTCCCCGTAATGCCCGGAGTGAGCGCCAGATGAATCGCTTGTAAGTCCGTTGCGGCCATATGGGATTGGCCAATTGTTTTTTTGATTCCAACCCCTGTATCGGCGATCCCAATACGGATAGAATTGCTCTTTTCATAATACTGTGCGCAGAGCATCGCCCCATGTGGAGCAGCCGCATGCTCAATCACGTTTCGAGCAAGTTCACTTACGATATATCCAATAGTCTGTGCCTGTTCTGCTTCCAGATGAAGCAAAGGAATCATCTCTGTGATAAATCTGCTGATCTCGTCTGATGTCATGATTTGAGTAATGGGTATAAACCGCCCTGCTGGCTCATGCTCCACAACGTTTATGGATGAAGGGATGCCAAGCATTTTAAAAAGTCCCATGCGCACAAGGTAATGTTTCGATTTCGCCTCCAACGGATCAAAATGGATTCGATCCGGAGGAAGGGTGAGCCCCAGTGCCGCGATCATGGACAGCACCACCGGGTGAACGGAAATCCACTTATTATTGGAAGTGATCGTGAGTGATGTTGGATCTGAGGGATCAAATCCACGGAGGAAAGGGTCAATATTGCCGAGAAATGCGCTGTTCGGGAGGTGTATTTTCACATCAAAATATTACCGGGAATCCCGGTAGAATGTCAAGCTACCAGGAATCCCGGTATTTTCACCTTTTTTCATGACAATTTTGAAAACAGGGACTTCAAATTATCGCGACATCAATCCCATCGCCTCGCGCAGGTAATAATTCGTCCGTTTCTGATCACCAATCGTGGACGTCGGCGTCGGGCCGTAATCGTGACCGGGATAGATGATGGTGTCGTCTGGAAACGCTGCCAGCTTGCGAAGCGAGGCCTGCATCGCCTGTTGATCGCTTCCGGGAAGATCAACACGGCCGCAGGCGTCGACAAAGAGGGTGTCTCCCGTGATAAGATGTTTTTCGACTTCAAAGCACACGCCGCCTGGACTGTGACCCGGCGTGTGGTGACAGCGAATCTTCAGATTTCCCAGCGGAATGATTGATCCATCATCGATGAGTTTGAGATCAGGCTTTCCGGGAACCCCTTTCTGCTCGGAAGCATGGACCCAGACGGGCACGTAAGAACGTTTCAATAATTCTGGCAGCGCCTTCACGTGATCAAAGTGCGTGTGCGTGAGCAGCACCGCTTCGAAAGAAAGCCCTCGGCGAACAATTTCATCGTATAACTTTTTTGCATCCCAGCCGACGTCGATCAGCACGGCTTTGTTTGTCACTGAACAGACGACGAGATACGAAAAGTTGGCCATCGGCCCGACGGGAATTTGAAGAATCGATGCTGGCATATGTTGCTCCAACCAAGAACACACCACCCCGTCAAGGATCTTCATAGTGAATGCCCTGGCCAAAATCACTTTGACATTTGCACATTTCGAGATCATGGGGGATTCCGCAAAATTGAGGATCAGACGCCATGGCAGGTAGCGGAACCAAACCCATCAAAGCTTTCTCGTCGCCGAACCCATGGCTTACCTGCAAGCCATGGAAAGCCATCGATGGTAACGGCGAAAAAACCATTTGCCTTCCGGCAGTAGGCAGTGAAGTTCAACTGCCGCTTGTGGCAAATGTGGGGAAATCATCTACCAACGATGACGTCACAAATTTGGCAAATCGAGTCAAAATCGTCATTCGCGGGACACCGGGCCAAATTCAAAATCCAGGAGCCATCTGTCGTAGTGTTGGCTATCTTTCACACGGTGTTGGCAAAGGAGACAGCCTGGCCGACAAGGCTTTTTCTCTTGTCCTCCTCCCGGTAGAAATCCCGGCGATGGCCGCTGAATCAGCTTTTACTGCCGTCGGTGTGGCCGACGAATTTATCATCCCCGCGGTCGGCGGAATGCTGGGCGTCGATGAAACGGCTCTCAATGATCGACAATCCTGGCAATCGTGGCTACTTCGCGGTGGTGTCGCGAGCGCTGGTATTTTCGGATACCACAGCGTCCAGGCTGCTCGCGCTGCTCCGCTCGGTGCTCACACATTTCAGCAGGCAGCTTCGCTGACGGGAAAGACGCTTCGGAATAACGCCAAATTTGGCCTGGCCGGCTGGATGGTCGCAAGCGGCGTGCTCAAATCAACCCATGAAATCACCGACCATGTTCCAGGGGTGAGCAATCTCAGAGACGAACCGCGTGAGATGACCGAACAGGTTTTGAGCATTGGGCTTGTCACTGCTTCGATGGCAGCGGTGTACCACGAGTACTCCGAACTGTACCTCAAGGATAAGGAAAAAGTAGCCGCGGCTGAACGGCAATTGGCAAGCGCCGTGACCAAGGCCGAAAAAAAAGCCGCCAAAGCAGCGCTTCGCAATGCCACGCACATCTCCCGTCTCCGCGGCCTGGCCTGGACGGCATTTTTTCTGGCCCTCAATTCTTATTTCCGCGTTGCGACAGACCAGCAACGCGGCCTCACGGCCATCGACGGGAAAAATCCATACGCCGCATTTTGGCCTCCAAACTGGGAGGCTGAATATTACAATCGGGATCTCTTGACCAATGGTAACACGTCATGGGGAGGAACAGCTTCTCTCTGGGTCATGGCCGCCATTCAATCAGGACGGACGGCAGAGTATCTGTACGGGCGTTGGTTTGGCCTCAAAAGAGAAGTGGTCATGCCATTTTCGGTCGCAGAAAAGGGAGTTCTCGCTTCACTTAGGAACTCAGTCTTGGAAACCACGAGACCGTGGTCGCTCGGCCGCGGATGGGGACATTTGCAAGGATTTGGCCAATCCTTCCGATTCAACTTTACGAAAAACCGAGCCATCTTTACTGCCCTCAACATCGCCAGTGGCGTGATTATTTCTTCGGTCGTCGGGCGGGCCGTGGCCTTTGGTCGTGGTTACCGCGATCCCAACGTTCTCAAGCGCGCCAGCGTACGCATGGTTTTCACTCGTTCGCTCGGTGCCCTCGGCATGGCTCCCATACTTTCACTGGGAATCAATCCCAGCTCCTTTCTTTACTTTGCACCGGGCATGACCTTCATTATCCCAGCCTACGATTTCTGTAACGAACGCGAGGAAGGCCTGAGTCAATTGGCACAGAAAACACTCCGCCGTTATGAACGCACAACAGATCCCAAGGTCCGAAAGGAATTGGCGGTGCAGATGCGCACCTTTGAGGCTGCTGCCGACGGCAACGAGCGAGCAGCGATCACCAAGCTCTTAGAAGAGAACTCCATTACTGTTTTCGGGGTGGCCTATGAAAACAATCCTGAAACAACAGCAGAGGTCTCAGACCTCCGAAATCAGGTCGAATCCACGCTTGGCGAACTCGGTCCTGAAGAAGTCGATACATCCCTTGCTGACTTGGGATTTGGTGAGAATGAAATTCCTTCTCCCATGGAGTTACAGCAGCGCTTGCAGCAGGTGACCGAACCACGAGCAGCTATGGCACCGTTCGAGTTGGGGGGAATGACGGTGTATCCACAGCAAGGAGAAAGCTATGAGTACCCCCCTGAGCCCTCGCTTTCGTTCCCCTTTCGGCTGTAGTCTCGCCGTCAGTGTTGCGGCTGCATCCGCAGCGACACAGGTCGTCACGTACGATGACGCGGCCGACGCCGTCGATCCCATGGTCACCGATATCCGCGAAGGAGAATTGGTTCGCGCCCATGGCATCAGAGTGGGAACCTATGCACCATCGGCTGTCGGTCTCGTAAGCCTCCCGGCCGTATTATTCTTCTGTCGGCGTCCGCCTGGCCCACCTCCGCCTCCAGAGCCGGCATCAACGACACCTGTGACACCGGCAGCGCTTATGGTCGCGCTCGGTGCGGCGGCACTGGTTGCGGCAGGAGCTCCCGCCATTGGTGCCGCAGCAGGCGCTGCAGCTGTCGTCGCGCTCGGGTTCGCCCTCTTTTCTCCTTCCACACATTCAACACCGGAGCTCACATGAGCTGCACGACCTCTGAATGCCGCATGGAAGAAGCTCGCCGTGAACTCTTGACCGCGCGCGCGCATCTCCGCGATCACGGCGGCCAGCTCGTTCGCCCGCGCGACATTCCGTGGTATCGCCCGATCGACTGGCTGGCCTCGGAAGAGCCCGAAGCTATTCGCCGTGAACAACATTTAAAAAAAGAATTGGAAGACCTTGGGTTTTCACAGCACCCATTCCCGATCACGAGTTCTCTTTTCAAACACTCGCTCGGAAAATACGTGGAACTTCTGGCCCATGCCGCCAAGGATGGCATTGACGAAGCTGAAGGAGAAACACTCTTCACGTTGGCGATTCACGCCGAAAACCCAGAAATCCGCCTGCTGTTTGGCGCACTCGTGAACCATGGCAGCTTCGTCACCCGCCATGCAAATAATGACCTCTCCACGGATCGCGATCTGACGATGCTTGCGGGCCGCAACCTTTGTCTTAATTTTGACCATGAACCGAAAAAACTGCTTTGTCATGAACCGAGCAGTATGAGTGTGCAGTACAGTGCAGCAGAGACCGAAGTCCCGGTTCCTCCCACCCACATCGGTTTTTCCTCCGAAGAGCTCCGCCTCAAATACAAGGCAAAATGGGATGACCACGCCTTTCAATTCAAAGGACTCACGGTACCGCAGACCCTCGAACTGCTTGCCGACCATCTGGCAAATCCTGAACTGGTCAGCAGGGCCATCGCGTGGGCCTTTCACGAGGTGCTCCTTCCGGAGACGGGCCTCGTCATTGCGCATGCCATCTTGAATATCATCTCGCTTTCAACGGAAATCGATCAACCCACCAAACAATCCTACGGGTCACTGGTGGAGAAGGCCATCGGCAAGCTTGGAGAACGGTTTCTCACGGAAGTGGAAGCCGTCGGCATCGCTCCACCGCCAAATACTTTCTTCGAAGATCCCGAAAGCAACAAGGTCGGATTGTTTGTGGAAGAACCATTGGCGGTCAAAGGCTTCAGGGAAAAAATAACTGCCGACCTTGAATTGGCAATGACGGTTCATGGACAACACAGCGCTCGGACTCAAGATCGATTTCAGGATGAAAATCGGATGTTTTATCACCTGCAGCTTTCGCATGAACGCGAAGCACTGCATGCCATGCACCGCCAATACCGATCCTGGCTTTTTCTGCGGGTGAGGATATTGGATCCTCAGTACCTCACTGCCGTCAATCAGGCCATGGAGGCTCAGAGTAAATCTTTTCGTTTCGTCGCGAGAAGTACTTCGGAATACTTTTGGGAGACGATGACATCGAATCCTGGCGAAGGATTCCTGGGAGGCGCCGTTGGATTATTGGCAGGAAATTATTTTTCCGAAGGAATAAAGGGATGGTGGCGATATCTGCCATATCTGCCACCCGTCGTCGGTGGACTCATCGTGGATGCTTCCCTGGCTGCGCACGGCATGCATGGAGCCTTGATGCCCACACCGCTGTTTCTCCCTGAACTCACCGCCGTGCCTGCTGGGATAAAGGACGACAAGCTTCCCTAACGTCTTGACTTCGATCGACAATCAAGAGATGTCACTTCTCGCTGTCTCAAGAAATTTATTCTCGTAGGGGCGTATAGCAATACGCCCCTACTTTGTTGTGAGAGGAGATCATTATGTCGACCGTCCGCATCCCCATGACCCCAGAAGGCAAGCGCAAGCTGGAAGAGCGCCTCAAATATTTGAAATCCGTGGAACGGCCTCAAAATATCGCGGACATCGAGCGGGCCCGCGGACTCGGCGATCTCTCGGAAAACGCTGACTACGATGCTGCGAAAAATAAGCAGGGACTTATTGCAGCGGAGCTCAACGACATTGAACATAAGCTCTCGCTTTCTCAGGTCATCGATCCCGCAACGATCAAATCCGAAAAAATCGTCTTCGGCGCCACGGTCACCCTCAAAGATTTGGATTCGGATGATAAAATCACGTATTCGATCGTCGGAACGGTTGAATCCGATATTCAAAAAGGGAAGATTTCGATCGAATCCCCCATTGCCCGCGGCCTCATCGGCAAACAGGAAGGCGATGAAGTCAAAATAAAGACGCCCAAAGGCCTGCGCGAGTTTCAGATCATCCGCATCGTGTATCAATAGGTGGTGAAATCCTTATAGACGACCGAAGAGTCGGACTAAGAAAAGCGACAGGTCGGGAAACAGCGTAATCAGGATCAGCGCCACCATGAGCACGCAGGTGAAGGGCCACGACGCCACGAAACATTCCGGAATGGTCTTCTTAAAGCGATAGCTGGAGATGAAGAGATTGAGCCCGACCGGCGGCGTCATGTAGCCAATTTCCAAGGCCGTCAGGAAAATCATTCCCAGATGCAGGGGATGGACACCAAATTCTTTCGCCACCGGCAAAATCAGCGGCACGACGACGATGATCGCCGAAAAGATGTCCATGAGACATCCCACCACCAACAAGAAGAGATTGAGCACTACCAAGAACATGAGTTTGGACGTGATGTACTGCCGCATCAACTCCAAGATCTTCATGGGGATCTGTTCATCCACCAGGTAGTTCGTAAATCCCAGGGCACAGCCGAGCATCAGCAGAATACCGCCAACGAGAATCATGGATTCCGAAGCGATGCGTGGAACGTCGCGGAAGAAACGCAGGTCACGGTGAATGAAGATCTCGACGATAAAGACATAGCCAGCGGTCACGGCCGCAGCTTCCATGGGCGTGAAGATGCCGCCGTAAATGCCGCCGAGCACGATGAACGGCAGCGGCAGAATCCACATGGCTTCGCGAACAGCTTTGAGCACCACCGGCCAGCGGAATGGCTCGCGCGCCACTTTGACCTTGGCTCCGGAAAACAGGGAATAGAGCGACAAAAATACGACCATCAAAGACCCCGGAACGATGCCGGCCAAGAAAAGCGCGTCGACGTTCACCTGGGCGATGAGTGCATACAGAATCAGCGGCAGCGATGGTGGAAAAAGCAATCCCAAACTGCCGCAGCAGGTGAGGAGCCCGAGCGAAAAGCTCTCGCTGTAGCGCTCCTTGAGGAGCATGGGATAGAGCAAACCGCCCAAGGCGATCACCGTCACGCCAGAAGCACCGGTAAACGCCGTAAAGAACGCGCAGGCGATGATCGCCACGATGGCAAGCCCACCGGGAAGCCACGAAAACAGCGCGTGATAGAGATTGATAAACCGCTCCGGCGATTTGGATTCCGCAAGCAAATACCCCGCAAAGGTGAAGAGCGGAATGGCGACGAGCATCGGCGACGAAGTCAGGCGGTACATTTCAATGATGACCGCCGACGAATCGATCCCTGCTGCGGCGAAAAACAATAATGCCAGCCCCGCGATGACCACGAATAACGGAATGCCACACAGCGAGAGCACCACAAGAGCAATGGCGTAAAAGGTCGTCATTTGCTGATGTATTTTCTCCAGTCACCGGCCGTATGTCGCTCATTGCCGACTTCAACAATACGCTTCACATCAAGCACAATGCCGATGGCATATTCCAGGGCGATGACCGCAAACCCAAAGGGGATAAGCGCTTCGGCCCACCACACCGGAAGATGACCGATGAGCGTGGCCCCGGCCATGCGTTCGTCCTGGACAAAGGTCCACGAGGCCTTGGCCAGAAAAAACGCCACTGTAAATGCCACGCTATCGAGCAGAATACGCACGGCATTACGCGGGCGACGCGGAAGAAACCGCGTCAGCATGTCGATGGCGATGTGCTGACGATTGCGCGTTCCTAGCATGCCGCCCAGAAAGGCGATCCACAGCACCAGATGCCGCGACACCACTTCGGCACCCAGGATGCCGCTGTCAAACACGCCACGTAAAATGACCTGCGCGAGCGTCAGTCCCCCCATGAGAAACAGCGTCAGGATGAGAAAGGCTTCCACCACGCGGGCGAAGAGGCGATCGATGCCGTTAAAAAAGGAGAGAATGAAATTCATCGTTATTTTTTGACAGCGCGAAAGGCGTCGAGCGCTGCTTTCGCTTCATTCAACTGTTCCGTGGAATAGAGCTTCCCAACGAGACCGTCCCACACCTTGACGCTCGTTTCGCGGATGGCAACCGCTTCCTCGGCAGGGACATTCACCATCGTGAGCCCAGCCTTCGTGAGCGCGGCATAGGACTGTTCATTTTCCACCCGGGTGCGCTCGATGACCTTGCGGGCGTATGTGCGCGCGGTCTCCATGAGAATCTTTCGATCCGGCTCCGGAATCGACATATAAGCCTTCTGTGTGATCAAGATGCCGCCAACAGAATTGGCGAGTTTCAAATCCGTGATGTATTTGGTGCGCGAGAACCACTGCATGGCAATGGCGCCGAGCGGCGGCGCGTAAACCGCGTCGATCAAATTGGTCTGTAGCGACGTATAAACATCCGGAAGCGCCAAGGGAATCGGCACGATGGAAAATTGACGGTATAGGGCTTCGACGAGCGGATCGCCTTCCCAGGCCCACATGCGCATGCCCTTCAGATCCTTGCGCGACGCTGCCGGCTTATTGGAAAAAATATTCACAAAGCCGGTTTCGGTCCAACCCAGCAACACAAAACCCTTGGGAAGAAAACCCGGCTCGAGTTTGGGCTGAAGCTTGGTTGCCACGGCATCAACTTCGGCATACGTTTGAAACATGAACGGCAAGTCAAAGAGGCGAGAAGCGGGGTTGATGAAGCCGAGCCCCATACTGGTGAAGGCACCGGCATGGACCTGACCAATGCGCATCTTGCGGATGACGTCGCTCTCGTCGCCGAGCACACCGCCAGCATAGATCTTGAGCGCTAAACGATTGGCAGTTTTGGCGCGAAGTTCCTCGTCCCATTCGTGGATGATCTTTGCCCAGGTTGATCCTTCAGGCGCGAGAAGCGCGAATTTGATTTCTTGGGCAGCGTGTGAGGTCGATGCCACCAGGAACAGTGCTATCATTATAATAAGGCGTTTCATGATTTCTCCTATTTTCCCCTCCTTTGTAAGCCTGCCTGCCGGCAGGCAGGGAGGGGCTGGGGGAGGTAGATCTACCCCACTCTTAAAACCAACGTTTCACTTGCTGTAACAATAATTCCGCCCGCTTTCTGGCAATTTCATTCGCCAACCGCTGTTCGGGAAACAGCGTCGTATCAGCAGATCGAACTTCATGTAAGAGTCGTTCATAGAGTTCGCGGTCTTGAACCTGCACCGCATAAAACTGGGCGAAGAGCACTTTATGCAAAAGGTAGCGTGGTTCCACCGCAATCGCCTTTTCAAAGGATGCTTTGGCTCGCGCGGGGCTTCCCCCGAGCATCGGCGGTCGTGAAGATTCAAGCACGCCGCGGAAAGCATAGGCCGCACCGTGCGTATAAGAAGGATGAAGTACCAACACGCGATCCATCATGGCGGAAACACGCGGAACCTCGATGTACGACGCAGGATCATCCCGATGGAGATTGATGTCACTGGCCCAGCACACGGCCGTCCAGAAAAGGAGCGGAACATCGCCTTTGCCGAACGAGCGAAGCGCGCGCTCAAAGGAGTCTTGAGATCCTTGGAGGCCCTTTCGAAACGCGGTTTTTTGCGACAACGCTTTCAGGCCGGCATCTTTGCCTAAACTATAAAATCGCTGCGCACGGTTCAAGGCTTCGGCGTGTTTGGGATCTTTGGAGTCAAAACGGAGAAGGTCTTCTTCAAAGAAGCCATAGGCATATTGGCCATAGGCCTTGGCCATGAGCGCCGCAAAATGTTTATCCAGGGGATGCGATTCGCGCAGGGCATCGAGCATCAGGATGAGCGAAGGCGTACTCGCGCGCGCGAGCTCAAGGTCCGCTTCGCGTTCGAGCCGCGCTTGGCCGTCCCACGAAAGGCTTCCCATCATCGACACAGCGGTTTTTTTAAGGCTGCAGCCTGTGAATACGCAACAGACACTGCAGAAGAGAAAAAAAGGACGTCGCAAGAAGAAGCCTCTCTTTCCAAAAGTTGGCGTTTGCTAGCAGGATTCCCTGCCCCGTGCAACTTTTCTGGATGACGCAGTGCAGAGGTAACTTCGATCGAAATCTTACTGAAGGTCTTGCAGTGACAGATGCATCAGATGAGAAATATCCAATGTCGCTTCCACGCGATCCAACTCTTCCACCGAACTAAACGTCGCCGGATGCTTGGGCATGAGAAAACTGCAGCAGTCCTGATGCGGTTCGCAGGCCGTGGCAAACGTGCCAATTTTTTTGGCTTCATCCACGATTTCTTGTTTATCCATGCCCACCAGCGGGCGAAGCACGGGCATCGACACCACTTTTTCAATCGCCGCTAAATTCGAAAGCGTCTGAGATGCGACCTGCGACAGCGCTTCCCCGGTGACCAGCGCCAAAGCACCTTCCCGCCGCGCGATGGCTTCGGAAATCCGCAGCATCATACGGCGGTACATGAGCACCCGGTATTTTTCCTCGACGCTGCGCACGATCTGCTGCTGGATTTCGCCAAACGGCACGATCACGAGCTTCGCCCCCGGAATCCCGACCGCCAAATGGTCCACAAAGTCCTTCACCTTCTCGATCGATGCGCGATTGGTGTATGGAATCGACGAAAAATGGATAAAAATCGGCACGCAGCCCCGCTTCATCATTCGATAAGCCGCCACCGGCGAGTCGATGCCCCCGGACAATAAACACGCAACTTTTCCCGCCGTCCCGACCGGCAACCCGCCGGGACCGGGAATGCGTTCGCAGATGATAAAGGCATGTTGTTCCAGAAGTTCGATGCCGATTTCAAGTTCCGGCTGTTCGAGATTGACCGCTTTATCGGTTTTGATTTTGACCGCAGCACCGATGCGTTGATTGACGTCCTGAGACGAAAACGGCAGCGTCTTCTCGCCGCGCTTGGCGCGCACCGCAAAAGATGCAAACGTATACTGAGGAACGAGCGACAGCACCAGGCGCTCAATTTCTTCCATCGTCGGCTCACAACGAACCGCCGGAGCAATACTGGCAATTCCAAATACCATGCGAAGACGATTTTTAATCGATTCAACGTCTTGCGCCTTTTCAAATTCAATCCAGATGCGACCCGACAGGCGACGAATGGTATTTTTACCGATGGGATGGATCGCTACAGCGATATTCTTGACGAGCTGAACTTCAAAATGGGACCGATTTCCCCCCTTGAGCGCCAGTTCCCCATAGTGGATCAATACGGAAGTTTGCATTACGCGCTCATGACAGCTTCCATACTCGAAGCAAGCTCTTTTTGTGGTTTTTTTACGCTTTTTTCTCTTTGACCATACTAGATGTAGTGGTAAACGACATCTTAGTAACACTATATATTGTGTATAAAGCTGTGAACAACCTGGGGAAAGCACCTGAATAATTCTAAAACCTATTGAAATTATTAAATTTATTTTAAGAATGAACTATTCACAGGGAGGGTGATATGGCGGCAACCCGTATCGAAGCAAAAAAACTCAAGCGCGTCGTCAAAAAAGAGGACCATCTGGCAGCCATCCGAAAAGGGCTGACGTTGGCCCGCCGCTTTTCGCGGC
>JACQOX010000195.1 GCA_016202335.1 Deltaproteobacteria bacterium | reverse complement strand
CTCGTGACCATCAAATGCGATGTGCCGATAGAATGTCGGCTTGAAGATTTGCAGGCCAAAGGTCCGGACGCCCAGAAGATGCGCGAACTCTTCACGCTGCTCGAATTTACCAAGCTGCTTGGTGAACTCGCTCCGACATCGGCTTTTTCCCGTGACTATCGCTGCATTCAGTCCATCGAAGACCTTGAAGCGGTTCTTCAAGAGATTGAACGGAGCGGGCGTTGCTCGCTCGATCTCGAAACCACGTCGCTGAATACCTGGAAGGCCTGTATCGTTGGGATCTCCCTGGCATCGACGCCGGGAAAAGCGGTGTACATCCCCATCAATCATCAATTGAAGCTTGGCGAGACGCAGCTCTCTGAACGGGAAGTGTTGCCTCGTTTGAAAACCTTTTTCGCGAATCCAAACCTCCAGGTCATCGGCCAGAACCTCAAATACGATCTCATGATCCTGGCGCGCCATGGGATTCAGGTCCGCAGCCGCATTTTCGACACCATGATCGCGTCCTATCTCCTGCAGCCACAGGGGGAGCACGGTTTGGACAGCCTCTCCGGGCGTTATCTGGGACACACGACGATCACGTACAGCTCCATCACTGGCACGGGAAAAAATCAAAAATGTTTTTCCGACGTCGATCTGGTGACAGCCTGTGAATACGCTGCTGAAGATGCTGACGTGGCGATGCGACTCAGCGAGCTCTTCGCGCCTGAGCTCGAGAAACAAGGCCTTCAGGATATTTTTTGGAAATTGGAAATGCCGCTCACGCGCGTACTCATGGCCATGGAAACCCACGGGGTGTTGATCGATGTTCCAGAGCTCAAGCTGCTTTCTTTTGAGTTTGAATCCAAACTGAAAGCGCTGGAAACGAAAATTTATGAGTTGGCCGGAACAACCCTGAACATCAATAGTCCTCGTCAGTTAGGGGAAATTCTCTTTGGAAAACTTGGGCTCCCCGGAGGAAAGAAAACCAAAACAGGATACTCCACGAGCCAGGATGTGTTGGAAGAACTCGCCAAGGACCATGCCTTGCCACAGCTCATCTTGGATTACCGGTCATTTGCGAAACTCAAGTCAACCTATGTCGATGCGCTTCCGGTCTTGATCGAAAAATCGACGGGCAGGTTGCATACGTCGTTCAATCAAACGGTGGCGGCAACGGGTCGACTGTCGTCGTCTGACCCCAATCTGCAGAACATTCCCATTCGCAGCGAAGACGGGAAACGCATCCGTCGAACGTTCATCGCGCCGGAAGGATTTGTGCTTTTGGATTTTGACTACAATCAAATCGAACTTCGCGTGCTCGCTGATCTTGCCGAGGACAAAGCTTTGCTCCATGCCTTTACCGAAGGTCGCGACATCCACGCGCTCACCGCAGCCGGTATTTTCGGTTGCGATGTGTCAGCGGTGAGCAAGGAACAGCGGTCTATTGGCAAGACCGTGAATTTTGCCACGATCTACGGCCAATCCGCGTTTGGCTTGTCGCGGCAGTTGAATATTTCAGCGTCTGACGCGAATACCTATATCCGCCGCTATTTTGAATGTTATCCCGGCGTCATGGCCTTCCGCGAAAAAGTTTTGAGTGAGGCACGGGAAACAAAAATCGTGAAAACGCTGTTCGGCCGGAAGCGACAGGTGCCGGAAGTGACGAATTCCAATCCCATGGTGCGTGCGGCAGCTGAGCGCGTGGCCTTCAATACCGTCTTTCAGGGAACAGCGGCAGACATCATCAAACGGGCGATGCTCACGATTCACCAGGGACTGCCGGCCATTTCACAACGCTCCCGCATGATCCTGCAGGTCCACGACGAATTGGTGTTTGAAGTTCCGGAAGAAGAGGTTGATCAGGTCAAAGCTTTTGTCCTCGCGCAGATGTCGAATGCGGCCGAGCTCAAAGTGCCACTTGTCGCTAACGTGGGTGTCGGGAAAAACTGGGCCGATGCGCATTAGGCGTGAAAGGCGATGATGACGTCGCCGATCTGAATTTCATCTCCATCTGAAAGCACGTGTTCTTCGACGCGTTCGCCGTTGACGAGCGTTCCATTGGAGCTGTTGAGATCAACCAGGACGTATTCTTTTCCTTTACGCTCGATTTTGCAGTGCTGGCGGCTGGCCTTGGGATCGCGGACAGGAATGGTGTTTGATTCTGCTCGGCCCATGGTCATGGTTGCTTTGGCTTCAAAAACAGCTCCGGTATCAGGCCCCTCAACAACTTCAAACTTGGATCCTTCTACTTTTTCGTCGGCAGGAATGGCGGTGCGCACGGTGGAGCTGCCTTCTTCAACGTCGTTTTCGCTGGCCGTAAAGTAATGGGCAGCTTCTTCAAGAATATATCCCGCTTCATCGGTCTTGGGTTCTTCTTCGCGGGGAAGAGGCGCCAATGGTTTTGCTGCAACGGGTTTTTCTTTGGCAGGTTCTTTTTTTTGGGGTTCTTCAAAAAGTTCAGGATCTTCGCCGAAGATCGATTCATACAGCGCGATGTTGGTGTTAATCGCGGACATCACGGCGTCGAACTTGCCGATCTTGTCTTCTTCGATCTGAGCTTTCTGCGCAAAAAGATCGTCGGAAAATTCTTTCAACGAATGGCGGAATTTCAGTTCTTCCAACAAGTGACGATGCTCGGTGAGTTGGGCATCGACTTTATGCAGCGTCAGATTGAGCTTGTCGCGTTCGCGATCGATCTCAGATTTTTTCTCAAACAGGGCAGCGTGGGCTTTGGCAAGTTTGTCGGCATAATCTTTGGCAACGCGTTCATAGACGATGGGGGAGACCTTCGATTTGCTCTCTTCGATCTTATTCATGCGGTCCCGCATGAGCCGCCATTCCTCACGGGCATGCATAGCGCTTTCCAGAAGCTCCTGATTGACGGGGAATTCCGGATGTTCTGTCGTTTGCGCCTTTTTCTTGGCTTCCATGGAAAGCTCCTTTGGTTAAAAAACGAGCGGAATCAATGACTTATTGTACGTGAGCCCGAAGAATGCGGTCAATACGAAACTTTAGGGTAAAAGGACACCGATAATAGAAGTGAAAGGTACGTTGACTTGCCCCCTTTTGGGCCCTGCTGCAATAGTGCGGTAGGGCTCTTTTTTTACCCACGGTCCATCCCTATGTTCGCAGAGAAGCATATTGACATATGCAATAAAAGCATATCAAAATGTGCCTATGCGAACCTCCATCGACATCCCCGACTCACTTCTTGAAGAAGCCCAAGAGGTCGTCGGGGCCAAAACAAAGACCCAGGCCATCATCATGGCGCTGACGGAATTAATTGAGCGCCGCAAGAGCCGGCGAATTCTGGAACTCAAAGGGTCGTTAAAAGAAGACTACGATTACAAATCCCTCCGAAGAAAGCGCTGATCTCCCATGTTTCTCATTGATACATCAGTGTGGATCGATTTTTTACGAGGCACATCCAACCACAGGGTTGAACTGCTGGAAAAGCTGTTGGAGGAGGGTGAAGCTTGTATCTGTGAAATCGTGTATGCGGAAATCTGTTTTGGTGCCAGCCACGATTTGCAGCTGCAAAAATATGCTGATTATTTTTCAACGATTCCGTTCTTGAAACTTCCTCTCGATTGGCATCTCAAAATAGGGAGAATGGGATACAAGCTTCGCAAGAAAGGTTTCAAACCATTCATCGCCGACCTCATGATCGCGCAGTGTGCGCTCACCCACAGCGCGACGCTCATTACCTCGGATAAAGATTTTATCCCTTACCAAGATCTTTTTGGGCTGGTTATCGTTTAGGCCGCTACAGTTTTGTTTCGATCAGTTCGCACCCAGATTCTCCTCTTGCCTCTAACTCCCCACCGGATGCCAGGCCGTTTTCATTTCAACGAGCGGTTCGATCCAATATGGGCTTTGGCTGGTATCTCCAAGCCAATCATTGCCATGAGGGGTGCGGCGGATGACCACACGTTTGACATTGGTGGCTGCAGCTTCTTGGAGGGATGAAATCGTTTTCTCATCCTGACCCGAATAATCGATGGCATTCACGTCCATGTGGGTCGCGAGTGGGCCGCAGAGTTCAGATTTAAATCCGGTGATGATGTTGATCACTCCCCCGGGAAAGTCTGATGTGGCGATGACTTCCGAGAAGGTGATCGGGGTCAAGGGGTTCGTCTCCGAAGCGATGACGACGCAGGTATTGCCGCTGACGACCGCCGGAGCTACTTTGGATACCATGCCGAGGAGCGGCATTTCATCCGGGCAGATGATGCCGACGACGCCCGTGGGTTCAGGATAGGTAAAATTCCAATACTTTGTCGCCACCGGATTCACCGTCGAAAAAAGCTGCATGTATTTGTCGGCCCAGCCCGCGTACCACACGAGGCGGTCGATGCTGGCGGTCACTTCATCGCCGGCCTGTTTCTTCGTTTTGCCAGTGATCGCCATGATTTCATCGATAAAAGTTTGCGCATGACTCTCTAACATCTCAGCCGCGCGGTAAAGAATCTGTCCACGGTTGAACGCCGATCTTCCCGACCAATCTGAAAAGGCTTTGCGTGCAGCGACGACAGCATCGCGGATGTCTTTGCGGCTGCCGCGGCTGGCATTGGCCAAGAGTTTTCCTTTGGCCGACGTGACTTGGTAGTAGCGATTGGATTCGGTGCGCGGGAATTTTCCACCAATATAAAGCTTATAGGTCTTAAGAATCGCAAGGCGTTCAGTCATATTAGATTAACTCCACATACGGCATGAGTCCGTGCAATCCGCCTTCGCGACCAAAGCCACTTTCTTTGTAGCCGCCGAATGGCGATGCCGGATCAAATTGATTGTACGTATTTGCCCACACGACGCCGGCGCGAAGTTTGCTGGCGATCTTGAAAATCTTTGATCCCTTGTCCGTCCACACACCGGCGGAAAGGCCGTACGGCGTATTGTTGGCGCGTTCGATGGCTTCTTCTGGAGTGCGGAAGGTGAGCATCGACAACACAGGACCAAAGATTTCTTCCTGAGCGATGCGGTGGGACTGAGCGACCTCGGTGAAGAAAGTGGGGCGAAACCAGAAGCCGCGTTCTGGCAGATCGCATGTGATCTGATGCATGCGGGCGCCTTCATCGACGCCAGACTCGACGAGCGAACAAATTTTCTCCAGCTGCATCTTGGAATTGATGGCGCCGATGTCGGTATTCTTGTCGAGCGGATTGCCGACGCGCAGTGTCCGCAGGCGATCCCACAGCTTGCGGGTGACCACATCGACGATGCCTTCCTGCACGAGGAGTCGTGATCCGGCGCAGCAGACATGACCTTGGTTGAAATAAATGCCGTTGATGATGCCTTCGACGGCCTGATCGATGGGGGCGTCTTCAAAAATAATATTCGCCGCCTTGCCGCCGAGTTCCAGGGTCAGCTTCTTCTTGGTTCCGGCGATGGCCTTTTGAATCATTTTTCCGACTTCGGTCGAGCCTGTGAAAGCGATCTTATCGACATCTTTATGATTGACGATGGCAGCTCCGGCCCCGCCGTCGCCCGTGACGATGTTGACGACACCTGGCGGAAGGTCAGCCTCTTGGATGATTTCCGCGAGATGAAGTGCGGTGAGCGGCGTGGTTTCTGCGGGCTTGAGCACTACCGCGTTGCCCGTGGCCAACGCGGGAGCGATCTTCCAGGCGGCCATAAGCAGCGGGAAGTTCCAGGGAATGATTTGGCCAGCGACGCCGATGGATCGTGCTTTGCGGCCGGCAAAGGCGTAATCGAGCTTGTCGGCCCAACCAGCGTAAAAGAAAAAATGGGCCGCGACGAGCGGTAAGTCGATGTCGCGCGATTCGCGGATCGGTTTCCCGCCGTTCATGGTTTCGATGATGCAGAGTTCGCGTGCCTTTTCCTGAATCATGCGCGCGATGCGGTAAATGTACTTGGCGCGTTCGGCCGGCTTCATCTTGGACCAAACGTTCTGATACGCCTTGCGTGCAGCTTTCACGGCGCGATCGACGTCGGCTTCATCTGCGAGAGCAACTTCTGCCAGTGATTCTTCGGTGGCTGGATTGATGGTCGAAAAAGTTTTTCCTGATTTGGCCGGCACGAATTTTCCGTCAATGAACAGGTCGTAGTGCTTTTTGAGGTTTACCGGTTTTTCCGGGGAAGGGGCGTAGTCCCAGAGATCGCCGAAGAGCAGGCGACGTGATTCAACGATTTCAAGATGTGGGGCTTCAGAATTTTTTTTCATATTAATCCACGGTAAAATAATCTACTGACTGATACATGCCGGTCATTTCTTTTGTAAGCTGCATTAAAAGATCATTGGTAAGCGTCGACGCGCCGAAGCGGAAGTAATGTGGAGTGAGCCACACGTCGCCGAGTGTCTCTTTCACGAGCACCAAATATTTCATGGCGTCTTTCGACGTGCGAATGCCGCCGGCCGGCTTCATACCGATCACCTTGCCGGTTTCGTACCAATAATCGCGAATGGCTTCGAGCATCACGAGCGTGATCGGCAGCGTGGCTGCCTGCGAAAGTTTTCCCGTGGATGTCTTGATGAAATCAGCGCCGGCTTCCATGCTGAGCCAGCTCGCTTTACGGATGTTGTCATACGTTTCGAGTTCTGCGGTTTCGAGGATGACCTTCAGGTGGGCCGCACCGCAGGCCTCTTTGACGAGGGCGATTTCATCCGCGACCTTGGAAAGATGGCCCGACAAAAATGCACCGCGGTCGATCACCATGTCGATTTCATCGGCGCCCAAGTTCACGGCTGAACGAACATCGTTCAGTTTAATATCGAGCGGATATTGCCCCGACGGAAATCCGGTGGCTACGGCCGCGATGTTGATGTCGGTTCCTGCGAGCGCCTGTTTGGCGACGGTGATCATGTTGGGATACACGCAGACCGCAGCGACATGCGGGACTTCGCTGTTTCCCGGGAGCGGATGTTTGGCTTTCTGGCACATGGCCCGGACCTTGCCCGCGGAATCTTTGCCTTCCAAGGTGGTGAGGTCGATCATGCTGAGCGCGAGTTTGATGCCTTGAACTTTTGTGGCAGCTTTGATGCTGCGTTGGCCTAACTTGGCGGCGCGTTCTTCAACGCCGACGTGGTCAATGGTGGTTTGAAACATGGGCGCTTTCCCTAGTGTTTTTTGGGTTCAGAAGCAACTTATTTTCGTTTGAGCCGATAATAGAAATGTAGGCTTAAAAAAGGAGTTTTATATGGTTATGGTTCAAGCTCTCCCCACTACCAATTTTGCGATTTCGCTCAGCGGCGTTCCTCAATTTGCTGCGGGCATTGGATATCGATCGAGTCCACAAGAGATGCTAACAGCGGCGATGAATCTCAGAGGGTTAGGAACCCAACTCTCGGATTATGGTGCATCAAGGGGAGAATATAGTGGTCACAACCCGGAATATCCAAGGATCACCACTCGGGAGGGTGGTTTTTTCGGCTCTCTCCAAGTCAATTATGATCGTGACTCTTCTCGATCTTTCGAAGGTGTGGAGATATCACTTTCATTCGAACTTCCCGGTATCGCTGTTTCACAAGCCCTTTTTTTGTCAGCGAAGAAAGAAAAAGGAGTGGTCATTGCCGAAAGTGTTCGTGCTATTGCCCTGAACGACATCATTTCTGGCAGATCCACGTTTCGAAAAGTTGCGCCAGAATTAACTCCATTAGGACGCCTTTTTGGGAGTGTTGGTTTGGGGGCTATTACCCGGCGAGATTTTGATCTTGTCGCACAAGAAGTCGGCGCGCATGAGCAAGATCCTTTAAGAGGTCAAGATCCCGATGCTCATGTTCTTATGAGGAAACTTGTCTCAAAACAATCTCTGCTTCATCCCACTGGTGGTAGCATGGTGACTTTTTTCCCTCTTGCGTCTGTTTCCCTCATTCGCACGCCATGGCGAGGAAGGAAGATCTCCATCGAGACTGCATTTAACGTTGGCAGGGAAAATCAATTTCCTTCGATTTTCAAATCTCTCCTCAAAAGCGCCGCACTGATGTCGGATGGCGAGATGCCCCTCGTTGATGTTGAGATGGAAGGAATCGAATCTTGACTGTTGCATCAGGGCAGATCGTTTTGGCATCTAGTTCTCCTATGGTTTATGACAATTTTCATCAATGGTGTAAAAAAGTCGTGACACAACCAGATTCTTTTGTGGGCCACTTCTCTTTGACTTCCCTTGTGCCTCCTGGCAGAGACCTGCCTTCTTTTTAGGGGGCGACCATGGCTTTTGGAAATTATTTTGAACTCGTTGCGAAATCTTCGGCTTGGCTTCGGGGAAAAACATCACTGACGCCGGAGATCGTTCTGGTGCTCTCTGGCGGGCTCGACGACTTTGTGGAGGGGATGCAGGAAAAGACGGAGCTTTCGACGGCAGACATTCCTCATTTCCCGAAATCGCGGGCCGAGGGTCATGCGGGGAAGTTGGTATTCGGTCGCATGTACGACGTGCCGATCGTGGTCATGCAGGGCCGCCAACATTATTACGAAGGTCATGCCCCTCAAGACGTGGTGTTTCCTTATTTTGTGCTGAATGCGTTGGGTGCCAAGACGCTCATCACCACGAACGCCGTGGGCGGCATTCGCCATGATTCAAATCCCGGCGACATCATGGTCGTGACGGATCATATCAATTTGATGGGCAACAATCCATTGATTGGAATCGCCATGCAGCGCAAGACAGATCAGTTTACCAGCATGACGAACGCCTATGACCGTGATCTGCGCGCTGTCGCCAAAGAAACGGCCACGCAAAAAGGGATTGCACTTTCTGAAGGTGTCTATGCGGCGATGATGGGGCCGAGCTATGAAACACCCGCGGAAATTCGCATGCTGCGTGGTATGGGCGCCGATGCCGTTGGCATGTCCACGGTGTTCGAAGTGATCGCGGCCAATTTCTTGGGTATGCGCGTGTTGACGTTTAATGGGATCGCCAATGCTGCGGCTGATCGCCATCATGGTGTGATGAGCCACGCAGAAGTATTGGCGGCGATGAATGCGATGGCGCCAAAGCTCGTGACGCTCTTGCAAGGAGTCGTAAAAGCAATTGGAAAATCATAACACCCCCCTATGAAACTGAAAAAACTCATTCTCGGAACGCGTGGTTCGAAGCTTGCGCTTGTGCAGGCCAATACGGTCGCGGATTTGCTGCGTGCCAGTGGCGCTCACGTTGAACTCAAAATCATGAAGACGACGGCAGATCGCATTCCCGGATCACTCGCCGAAGTTGGTGGTAAGGGACTTTTCGTCAAAGAACTCGAAGAAGGTCTGCTCACAAAATCCATCGACCTGGCCGTGCACAGTTTGAAAGATGTCCCCGGTTTTCTTCCTGAAGGTCTCGTCATCGCGAGCGTTCTCAAACGCGAAGATCCGCGCGATGTCTTGATTTCCCGAGGCTCCAAAAAACTCCATGAACTTCCACAAGGCGCGCGCATCGGAACGTCGGGCCCGCGCCGAAAATTTCAACTGCTCAAACTTCGGCCCGACCTTGAAATCCTGCCGATTCGCGGCAACGTGGAAACTCGCATCAAAAAAATGGAAGCAGGGGAATTTGACGCGATCATTTTGGCAGCAGCGGGACTGAACCGCCTCGGCATGCACGATGTGGTGACTGAATATTTCTCGACGGAGCAAATGAGTCCCGCCGTAGGCCAGGGGATCGTCGCCATTGAAACGCGGGTCGAAGATAAAGCCTTGATTGAATTCTTACGCAAAAATCTCAATCACCCGGAAACGTGGATTGCCTTGGAGGCCGAACGCGCGCTCTTGCAGACGATCAATGGAGATTGTTTTACCCCCGTTGCGGCTCATGCGGTGGTCGAAAAGAATAATGTTCAACTCAGTGCTTTTCTTGCAGGCCCAGAAGGAAAGCCAGTTGTGACCAATCAAGATTCGAGTTTCACTGCAGATGCAAATACAATTGGGGGACGATTAGGCAAATCCTTGCTTCAAGCACTTTCTGTAAAGGATGCGCGGTGAACCTTACGGCGAAAACAATCCTCATCACCCGTCCCATGGATCAAGCCGCGGACACCATCGCGCAGTTTGAAGCCAAAGGGGCCAAGGTTATTCATATCCCGTTGATCGCGATTGTTCCTCCTTCGGATGGATACGCTGGGCTCGATCGAGCGCTTGCCGAACTTTCGAGCTACGATTGGATTTTGTTTACGAGTCAGAATGCCGTCGCAGCTTTTTTTTCGCGACCAGGTGCGAAGGAAAATATGCGAGCTGCTCTTGCGGCAGTGGGAACAAAAACCGCTGAAGCCTTATCTCGTCAGGGGTTGAAAAATATTATCGTTCCCAAAGACCATCACGCCGAAGGACTCTTAACGGTCTTGGCGGAGCATCCTCTGGCGGGGAAAAAGGTCTTGTTCCCGCGGGCCAAGGAAGGTCGCGATGTGCTGGCCGACGGTCTCAGGTCGCTCGGCGCAAAAGTCGATCTGGTGGAGGCCTATCAAACCATTTTGCCGAAAAACTTCGATGAACAAAGGCTTATTTCGCTGATCGCGGAAGAAAAACTTGATGGAATCCACTTCGCCAGCCCGTCGGCAGTGAAGAATTTTATGGCCGTGGTGAAAAGGGCAGGGCTTGAAGCAAAGCTTGAACGGTTGACGTTTTTTGCGATTGGACCAGCGACAAAAGCCGCTCTCGAAAAAGCAGGTCTTAACTCCCGCCCCGAGGAGTGACCGTAATAATCCCGGTACCTTCGATTTCTGCCGCGCCGAGTGGCGGATCTTTAAGAGACTGTTTACCGATCGTAAACGTCGCGCTCGTTGGTTCATCCGGGGTCAAATCAATCGAAATCGTGTCGAGCGGAGGGCTGGTTTTTTCCAAGGCCTGAGCAAGCCAACGCTCGGCATCGCCGATGGTCTCAAATTTTTTGCTGCCTGCCTGGGTGAACGTGCACTGCGATTTCCAGGTTTCCGCGATTGCGCCGTTGAATTTGAGCGAAATACTGGCCCGTTCTTCATCGGTCTTCTTAAACATCAGTTCAAAAGGTACTTTGGGGATGGAGACATCGAGTTTGCATTCGCCAGTGGCGAATTTGGAGAGCATACCTTGTACCTGTGCGGTGATTTCAGCATCGCCGCTGACGAGAGCGGTGGCCGACGTTGCTTTGCCTTCGATGTGAAAGACGTATTTCACGGTGAAGCTGTCGGACGAGCGGTCAAAGGCGTAGTTTAAGATGATGGCCGTATCGAGGACGATGGATCGAATAGGTTCGACGTTATTCTCTTCCCCGAGTTCGATTTTTGGAATGATGTCTTCATCATCATCCTGCCGTCCTTGGTCGTCGGTCGTAAGGATTTGTTTTTCGGCCTTTTGAGGGGTTTCACGGGCGTCTTCAAACAGGCCTTGGTCGATTTCGGCGTCTGTGCCGTCCTGGGCAAAAGCGATAAAAGGAGTCGCTCCCATCAATAGAAGCAGGAAGGCCTTTTTCGTCAGCCCCCAGAAGTTTGCCTTGAACCCAAACATGGAATCCTCTATAGACGCACTTTCCTTTTAGGGCAAGCAGAGAAGACTATGATTCCCCGCTATTCACGGAAAGATATGGCCCAGCTCTGGAGCGAGCAGGCCAAATACGACCTTTGGTTACAGGTCGAGCTCGCGGTCACCCGTGCGCTCGTCAAACGTGGTGAAGTCCCTGCCGAAGCGCTCAAAACCCTGGAAACCAAGGCCGGCTACGACCTCGAACGGATTGCGGCCATCGAAGAAGAAGTGAAACACGATGTGATCGCTTTTCTCACGTCTGTCACGGAACATGTTGGTTCTGATGCGAGATTTCTTCACTTCGGCATGACGTCGTCAGATCTACTGGATACGGCATTTTCCTGCCAATTGAAAAAGGCCGGAGAACTCATTGCCAACGATCTGCAACTTTTGAAAGCGGCACTCAAGAAACAGGCCTTCGCGCATAAAATGACGCCGATGATCGGCCGATCGCACGGCATGCATGCTGAACCAACCACGTTTGGTCTGAAGTGCGCCCTGTGGTTCGATGAATTCGGCCGCCATCAAAAGCGTTTGGCGCTTGCGCTAGAAGACATCGCGGTCGGGAAAATATCGGGGGCAGTCGGCACTTTTGCGCATCTCTCTCCGGATATTGAAGCTGAAGTCTGCGCAGCGTTGGGGCTTAAAGCCGATCCCATTTCCACCCAGGTGGTTCAGCGCGATCGCCACGCGTTTTTCTTTTCCGTGCTCGCGGGCATTGCATCGTCGATCGAAAAAATCGCCGTGGAAATTCGTCATCTGCAGCGGACCGAAGTGTTTGAAGTCGCTGAACCCTTTGGCAAGGGGCAAAAGGGATCGAGCGCTATGCCGCACAAGCGCAATCCCATTCTTTCGGAAAATGTAACGGGTCTTGCTCGACTCGTTCGAAGCTACGCCGATGCGGCACTCCAGAACGTGGCGCTGTGGCATGAACGCGATATCTCGCATTCTTCGGTGGAGCGCGTCATCGCGCCGGATGCCACGATTCTGACAGACTTTATGCTCCATCGCATGGCTGGCCTGATCGATCGACTTGATGTGTTTGCGGATCGCATGGCGGAAAATCTGGAATCATCGCGCGGGCTTTACGCATCACAGACGCTGCTGCTGGCGCTTATTCGCAAGGGCCTCAGCCGCGAAGAAGCCTATAAAATGATCCAGGATTCAGCGATGAAATCGTGGAATGAGAAAAAACACTTTTGCGATCTGGTGGCCGCGAATCCTGACATCAAGTCGCGTTTGAGCGCAGAAGAACTCGATCGGGCGTTTGATTTGACAGAGCATCTGAAGCATGTAGGGGCAATTTTTGAGCGGGTATTTGGAAAATCATAACCTTTTGTAGGGGCGACCGGCCGGTCGCCCCTACGGTGAAAGAAGGAATTCATTATGCATGCCCGTATTTACGTTACGCTTAAAAAAGGTGTTCACGACCCGCAGGGAGAAGCCGTACGGCATGGCCTTGCGGGCATGGGCTACAAAGAAGTCTTGGATGTGCGCGTTGGTAAAATGATTGAAGTAAAACTCGGTGAAATTTCGCGCGAGGAAGCAGAAAAGCGACTGGCGGAAATGTCAGAAAAGCTTCTCGCCAACACCGTGATTGAATCCTATCGCATTGAACTTTTATGAAATTTGGCATCGTCGTTTTCCCCGGAAGCAACTGCGATCACGATTGTCACCACGTGATCACAAAGGTGCTCGGCCACGAAGCGAAATTCCTCTGGCATAAAGAACAAGATCTGCACGGTGTGGATGGCGTCATCCTTCCCGGCGGATTTTCCTATGGCGACTATCTCCGCTCAGGCGCCATGGCCGCGTGTTCGCCGATCATGGACTCAATCAAAGCGTTTGCCCACGACGGCGGCATGGTCTTTGGGATCTGCAACGGCTTTCAGATTTTGCTGGAAGCGAAGCTCCTCCCTGGCGTGCTCATGCGCAATCAGTCGCTCAAATTTATCTGCAAAGACGTCTGCCTGCGGGTTGAAAATACCGAGACGCCTTTTACGAATACCATGCAGACCGGAGATGTGTTGACGCTGCCGATCGCCCACATGGACGGCAATTACACGCTGGATCGTCGATCGGCGACGAAGCTTCTCGAAGAAGGCCGCGTGCTATTTCGATATTGCGATTCTTCGGGGCAGGTTGACGATGAATCCAATCCCAATGGGTCGGTGGAATCGATCGCTGGTGTGATGAACGAACAGGGCAATGTGGCGGGGATGATGCCGCATCCGGAGCGCTGTTCAGAGTCGATGCTCGGGAACAGAGACGGATTGAAAATCTTTGAATCAATTGTGAAGGCGTGGACGAAATGAAGATCACCACTGACATCATTAAAGATCATGGTCTCACGGACGACGAATATCGACACGCCTGCAAGCTCCTCGGCCGTGAGCCGAATTTGACGGAACTGGGCATCATCTCGGTGATGTGGTCCGAACACTGTTCCTACAAGAGCTCGCGGATTTACTTGCGTGAACTGCCCACCCGCGGTCCGAGCGTGTTGCAGGGTCCCGGAGAAAACGCCGGCGTGGTCGATATCGGTGACGGACTGGCCGTATGTTTCAAGATGGAGAGTCACAACCATCCGTCGTTCATTGAACCTTATCAAGGTGCGGCGACCGGCGTCGGTGGCATCATGCGCGACATCTTTACGATGGGCGCGCGGCCGATCGCCAATCTCAACAGCATTCGCTTCGGTGCCCCCAATCATCCGAAAACCAAGCGGCTGCTTTCGGGTGTCGTCTCTGGCATCGGTGGCTATGGTAACACGATGGGCGTGCCGACCGTTGGCGGCGAAGTTGTTTTTGACGAGTGTTATAACGACAATATTTTGGTGAATGCCTTTACCATCGGGCTCATGAAAGCCGATCGCATTTTTAAAGGACAGGCCAGCGGCATTGGAAATGCGGTGATCTATATCGGTTCCAAAACCGGCCGCGACGGTATCCACGGCGCGACCATGGCGTCGGGAGAATTTGACGAAAGTTCTGAAGAACAGCGTCCGACGGTTCAGGTCGGTGATCCGTTTATGGAAAAACTCCTGCTCGAAGCCTGCATGGAACTCATGCAGAGCGATGCCGTGGTGGGAATCCAGGACATGGGCGCGGCGGGACTCACGTGTTCTTCGTTTGAAATGGCCGACCGCGCCGAGATGGGGATGGAACTTCATCTCGAACGCGTTCCACAGCGCGCCGAACACATGACGGCGTATGAAATGATGCTGTCGGAATCGCAAGAGCGCATGCTGCTCGTGGTCAAGCAGGGCCGCGAAAATGAAGTGCTGCAGATCTGCGATAAGTGGGACATTGAAGCGGCGATCATCGGAAAAGTGACCGGCGATCGACGCATGAAGGTCTACCATGACGGGAAACTCGTGGTGGATATGCCGGTGGCGCCCATTTCCGGGGAAGCACCGATTTATGAACGACCCTATGCTGAACCCACGTGGAAAAAATCGCTCAACGATTTTGACTTCGCCTCGATCCCTTTGCCGAATGATTATAATTCGACGTTGCAAACTCTGCTCACGTCGCCAAATCTCGCTTCCAAAGCGTGGGTGTGGCAGCAGTACGATCATATGGTGCAGACGAATACCGTCGTGCCGCCGGGCAGCGATGCTGCGGTGATCCGCATCAAAGGAACGTCCAAGGGACTGGCGCTGACGTCGGATTGCAATAGTCGTTATTGTTATCTGGATCCACGCATGGGCGCTGCCTTGGCCGTTGCCGAAGCCGCACGCAATCTTTCTTGTGTGGGAGCTCTCCCCTTGGCCATCACCGACTGTCTGAATTTTGGAAACCCAGAAAAACCGGATATCATGTGGCAATTCCGCGAAGCGATTTTGGGGATGAGCGAAGCCTGCCGCAGATTTGAAACGCCGATCATCTCGGGCAACGTGAGTTTATACAATGAAACGGGCGGCAAGGCGATTTATCCCACCCCGACCGTCGGCATGGTGGGCCTGCTTGACGAGGTCGAACGCCACGCCACCGCCTTTTGGAAATCCAAGGGGGATACGATCCTCTTGCTCGGGAAAAATAACGATGAACTCGGTGGCAGTGAATATCTCAAACAGATCCATGGGAAAGTCTGCGGGCTTCCACCAGAACTTGATTATGACCGCGAACTGGCGGTACAGAAGGCCTGTCGGATCGGCATTCGTCGGGGCATTGTCCGATCTGCCCATGATGTGAGCGATGGCGGACTTGCCGTAGCCCTGGTGGAATGTTCCATCGGCCGTGAAGAAGGGGTGCTCGGTGCGGTCGTCACCTTAGAAGACGATCTTCGCCCCGATGCTTTGTTCTTCGGTGAAAGCGCTTCACGTATCCTGATCTCCGTGGCACCGCAGCATGCCGAAACCTTTATGATGATCGCGAAAGAAGTCGGTGCGCCGGTGGCGATGATTGGTGAAGTTGGCGGTGGACGACTGAAGATCAACGGCCTCATCGATGTCGATGTGGTCGAACTCAGGGAAGCGTGGAAAACTGCGCTTCCCCGAATGATGGAGACATAAAGTATGTGCGGTATCGTTGGTATCTACAATCATCCTGAAGCGGCAAACATGGCTTATCTCTGCCTTTGCGCGGAGCAACACCGCGGGCAAGAGAGCGCCGGGATTGCCAGTGTTGACGATAAAAAGCGATTCCATCACCACAAGGCGATGGGACTCGCGCTCGATATCTTCGATGCACGCGTTATCGCGTCTCTTCCCGGTCGAAAGGCCGTGGGCCATGTTCGTTATTCAACGACCGGGAGCTCTTCGCTGGAAAATGCACAACCGTTTTTAGTGCGTGAAGGTCAGGGAGGATTGGTCGTTGCGCACAACGGCAATCTCACCAATGCCCTTGAAATCCGACACCAGCTGGAAGCCAGTGGCGCCATCTTTCAGTCGACGATGGACACCGAAGTGATCATGCATCTCATTGCGCGTGAGCGCAGTGGGGTGCTTGCTGACCGCATTCTTGCGGCCCTGAAGCAAGTGCAAGGAGCCTATTCATTGGTGTTCCTGTCAGATGAAGTCATGGTCGCAGCGCGCGATCCAAAAGGTTTTCGTCCGTTGGTGATTGGAAGAGTAGATGAGGCATATGTCGTAGTGTCCGAAACCTGTGCCCTGGATCTCATCGATGCAACGTTTGTGCGGGAAGTTCTCCCCGGAGAACTGATTGTGTTTGATCAAGACGGTATGCATTCGCATATGATGCAGCCCACAGAGGTGCATAAAGCTTATTGCATTTTCGAATATATTTATTTTGCGCGACCCGACAGCCACATTTTTGGCCGCGATGTGTATCCCATTCGTCAAGGTTTTGGAAAACAGTTGGCGCTTGAACATCCGGTCGAGGCCGACGTGGTGATTCCAGTTCCGGACTCCGGCGTGCCGGCAGCGATTGGTTATGCCCAGCAATCGGGAATCCCGTATCAGATGGGGCTCATTCGCAATCACTATGTAGGACGCACGTTCATCGAACCCAAAAGTGAAATTCGTCACTTTGGCGTTAAAGTAAAACTCAACCCGGTGCAGGATGTGCTCAAGGGAAAACGCGTCGTCGTCGTTGACGATTCCATCGTGCGCGGCACAACGTCGATGAAGATCGTGAAAATGATTCGCGCTGCTGGGGCGAAAGAAGTGCACGTGCGCATTTCCAGTCCGCCGATCAAATGGCCCTGCTTTTATGGCATCGATATTCCGACCCGCGAAGAACTCATCGCGGCTCATCAATCCGTTGAAGAAATTCGAGGATTCTTAACCGCAGATTCCTTGGGCTATCTTTCCCATGAACGCCTGTATTGGTTTGAAAAACTGGAACCTCGCGAATGGTACTGCGACGCCTGCTTTACCGGAAAATATCCCATTCCCCTGACTGATGCCCCTGAAATCATGAAGGAATCTGGTTGCGGGGCCTGCAAGAAAGATTAATCCAGCACCAGCACGTGTTCCAATCCTTCGAAATGGTGATCACTGGTGACGAGCAGGGCTTTCTGCTGAAGAGTCGTGGCGTAAATAATCGCGTCAGCCATGGCGAGTTTGTGGCGCAGGCTGATATCGGCGGCGAAGAGGGCCAAGGTTTCATCGAGCGGGATCGTGCCTGCGGTGCGGTCAGTCATATACGTCATCGCGATGATCGCTTGCGCTTCATCTTTTTCAGCTTTTATTTTTTTGTAGACTT
>JACQOX010000192.1 GCA_016202335.1 Deltaproteobacteria bacterium | reverse complement strand
GGATCTCATGTAGGGGCACGTTGCAACGTGCCCCTACTGCAGAGGGCATACAGGGGATCGCCACGCTTCGCTCGCGATGACAACAAGTTTCTTTTATTTCCCAACGACACTTCGAATTTCCCCAATGGCCCAATCCAAATCTTGTTTTGAAATCACCAGCGGTGGAGCAAATCGGATGGTATTTTCGTGGGTTTCTTTGGCCAGGATGCCGCGTTCTTTGAGTTGCTCGCAGTACGGCCGTGCACGTTCATTGAGCTCAAGTCCGATGAACAGACCTTGGCCGCGGACTTCCTTGATGCGCGGATGCTTGATGTCCTGCAGTGATTTCTTGAAGTAGCTGCCGAGTTCGGCCGAGCGTTCGGTGAGCTTTTCATCGATCAAGACATCGAGGGCTGCAATGGCCACGGCACAGGCGAGGGGGTTACCGCCAAATGTGGATCCGTGGCTTCCTGGCGTGAAGACATCCATGATGTGATTGTCGGCGATCACGGCTGAAACAGGATACACCCCGCCGCCGAGCGCTTTGCCCAGCGTCATGATGTCTGGTCGAACGTTTTCATGCTGGCAGCAGAAAAGTTTCCCGGTGCGACCAAAGCCGGTTTGGATTTCGTCGGCGATCATGAGTACATTTTTCTTTTTGGTGATCTCGCGGCACTTGGCCAGATAGCCTTGGGTTGGGATCAACACGCCGCCTTCGCCTTGGATGGGTTCCACGAGAAATGCACAGGTGTTGTCGTCGATCGCTTTTTCAAGCGCGTCAGCGTCATTGTACGGAATAATTTCAAATCCCGGGGTGAAGGGACCGTAGCCTTCGCGGGAACCTTCGTCCGTGGAAAATCCGACGATCGTGGTGGTGCGACCGTGAAAGTTGCCAGCACAGCAGATGATCTTGGCTTTGCCTTCAGGGATGTTCTTTTTTTGATAACCCCATCGTCGCGCCAGTTTGATGGCGGTTTCCACAGCTTCAGCGCCGGTGTTCATCGGCAGCGCTTTGTCGTAGCCGGTGAGTTTTGTGAGTTTACGCAAGAAGGGACCCATCTGATCGTTGTGAAACGCGCGGCTGGTGAGCGTCAGCTTATCGGCCTGATGCTTTAACGCTTCAATGATGCGCGGATGGCGATGGCCCTGATTGACCGCAGAATAAGCAGACAGCATGTCGAGATAGCGCTTGCCGTCGACGTCCATGACCCACGCACCTTCGGCGTAGGAAATGACGACGGGCAGGGGATGGTAGTTGTGGGCGCTGACCTCTTCGACTTCATGGATGTATTCAGGCGTTGTGCGCGGCATAAAATGCTCCTTTATTTTTGAAATAGATTTCGGACCACAAACCAGACATTTTCTTTTCTCTCGCGAAGCCGCCGGACGACGTAGGGCAGCCAAGCATTTCCAAAGGGGACGTAGATGCGAATGCCGAAGCCTAAGCTCCGCAATTTTTCCTGAAGGTCGCGACGGACACCGTAGAGCATCTGAAATTCAAAAGAGGTTTTGTCTAAGCGCTGTTCACGGACGAACGAGATGAGAGCTTCGATGATCGCGTCGTCATGGGTGGCGATGCCGTGGTAAAGGTTCGAAGTCAAGAGCTGCTTGGCGAGGCTGATATATTGAGCGCGGAGCTCATCTTTATCCTGCAGGGCGATGGCGGCCGGTTCTTTGTAGGCGCCTTTGCAGAGCCGCAGCGAAATATGGTTGTTCAGCAAATCGATGACATCGTGCGGCGTTCGCTTCAGCATGGCCTGAACGACCGTGCCGATGGGCGCGTACGGACCTTTGATTTTTTTGACGACGGTCAGTGTGTCGATGGTGGTGGCGGAGCCTTCCATGTCCACGCGCACAAAGGCGCCAAGTTCATGGGCCTTTTCTGCGACCCGTCTGAGATTTTTTTCAAAGAGGTCCTGTCCCACGGAAAGTCCGAGCATGGTGGGTTTGACCGAAATGTTCAGGTTGAGCTTCTGTTCAGCGAGCGCTTGCAGAATGCTGAGATTCTGCTCAGTCGCTTCATGGGCTTCCGCATCGGTGGTGATATTTTCGCCCAAGAAATCGAGCGTCGTCAAAAAACCTTGGGTGTTTAAACGGCGAACAACGTCCAAGGCTTCGAGCAGCGTGGCGCCGGCGATGAATCGCTTGGCAAAAGGGAAAAACAGCGGTTGCAGACGGTGGTGAAGCTTCGCGCCGATGGGCATAGTGGAGCTCCCGCTAAATGATGCGAAAAAGAAAGTCAATGTTCGTGGTCGTGATTGACGTCAGCGTTGCAGGCTTTTATAAAGGGCGCCCTTCAAAAGGAGATGACATGACCACAGCACGTTTTATTTACGACAAATCAGAAAATAACGCCGACCTTTTCTATGCCACCAAATTCGATGCACCGGATGCTTACGCCTACGTTGAATATCGGAAAAAGACGTATGTCCTGGTGAGCGATCTGGAACTCGATCGCGCTCGCGGTGCTGCTCAAGTTTCTCACGTCATTCCGCTTCGCACCTATCGTGAAAAGTTGGCAAAGACGAAAAAGGATGTTGTTCTTGTCGATCTCTTTCACGCGTTCTTTGCGGAACTGGGCGTGCGCACGATCGTGGTGCCGCCATCCACTCCGTTTTCGCTGGTCGATGCGCTTCGTAAGAAAAAAATTCGCGTAGAAAGTGGTGGTTCCCCCTTTTTCCCGGCGCGTGTCCAAAAAACGAAACAAGAATGGCAAACCATGATCAATTGCCAGAAGGCCGTGTTTGGGGCTGTGAAGCTCACGGAAGAGACGCTTCGCAAAAGCAACATTCGCGGCAATCGCATTTGGTATCGTGGTGCGGTGCTCACGTCTGAACGGCTTCGCTCGATGGTGAATGTCCATCTCTTGGAACACGGCTATATGGCTAAGAGTCCGCCGATCATTTCATCAGGCGTGCAGGCGTGTGATCCTCATGAAGACGGAACTGGACCGCTGTTGCCGAACACGTCGATCATCGTTGATATTTTTCCGCAGTCGCTGGCCACACGTTTTCACGGCGATGCGACGCGAACGTTTTGTAAAGGTCGTGCGTCCGATGCCTTGAAAAAGCTGTATGCGACAGTCCTCAAAGGCCAGGAACTGGGAATCAAGATGGTGAAGGCCGGCGTGCACGGCAATAAAATCCATAACGCCATTCACGCGCTGTTTGAAAAAGAAGGGTATAAGACCGGTGAAATCAAAGGTCGCATGCAGGGCTTTTTCCACGGCACGGGCCATAGCATCGGCTTGGAAATTCACGAAGAACCGGCGCGTATCAATGCGAGCGATTATCGGCTGCAAGCTGGTAACGTCATGAGCGTCGAGCCGGGACTTTATTATCCGGAGATCGGCGGCGTGCGCATTGAAGATCTGGTGTATGTCACGAAGACAGGATGTGAGGTTTTGGGGAGATATCCCAAGAAATTGGAAATTCGATAACCCCGGCGAAGGTTTACATATTCTTTATTAAGGCTTCCGCAAATCCCGAACAGCTGACCTTCTTTGCGCCGTCCATCTGGCGGGCGAGGTCATAGGTCACGATCTTCTGCCCAATCGTTTTCTCAATTCCGCTGATGACGAGTTTGGCCGCTTCATTCCAACCCAGGTGTTCGAGCATCATAACCCCTGAGAGCACGAGCGAGGTGGGATTGGCTTTGTCCTGGCCGGCGTGCTTCGGTGCGGTTCCGTGCGTAGCTTCGAAGAGCGCAGCGTCGTCGCCAATGTTGGCACCGGGTGCGAGCCCCAAGCCGCCAACCTGTGCGGCACAGGCGTCGGAGAGATAATCGCCGTTCAAGTTCGGTGTGGCGAGTACGGAGTGTTCGTCAGGTCGGAGCAGGATTTCCTGGAACATGGCGTCAGCGATGCGGTCCTTGATCAAGATTTTCCCGGCAGGTAGCTTGCCGTTGTATTTGTCCCACACTTCTTTTTCCGAAATCGTGATGTCGCCGAATTCTTCTGCGGCGAGCTGGTACCCCCAATCGCGGAACGCGCCTTCCGTGTATTTCATGATGTTGCCTTTATGCACCAAGGTGACGCTGGATTTCTTTTGGTCGCGGGCGTGACGGATGGCGCGGGCGATGAGGCGGCGTGATCCGAATTCGCTCATGGGTTTGATGCCAAGGCCAGAATTTTCACGGATGTCGGCCTTGAGTTCGTTTACCAGGAAATTGCGGAGTTTATTGGCTTCGCTCGAACCGGCGGCCCATTCGATGCCGGCGTACACGTCTTCGGTGTTTTCACGGAAGATCACGACGTTCAATTTTTCAGGATGTTTCACGGGCGAGGGGACGCCAGCGAAAGCGCGAACTGGACGAACGCAGGCGTAAAGGTCGAGCACCTGACGGAGTCGCACGTTGATGCTGCGGATGCCGCCACCGATCGGAGTCGTGAGCGGTCCCTTGATGGCAACGCGATAGGTGCGAATGGCTTCGACCGTTTCGTCGGGCAACCAACTTCCAGTCTGCTTGTGGGCTTTTTCGCCGGCCAGGATTTCTTTCCAGACGATCTTCTTTTTGCCGCTGTAAGCCTTTTCCACGGCAGCGTCCAAAATGCGCTGGGTCGCGGGCCAGAGGTCGACGCCGATACCGTCGCCTTCAATAAACGGAATGATGGGATCGTTTGGGACGTTCAACGAAGTGTCAGCATGAATGGTGATTTTGGTTCCAGTGGACATAAAGGCTCCTTAAAATTGAACGCTCCCATAAAGGGCATGGGCGATCTTTGTCAACGTGATTTCACTAAAAAAAGAGCGCTATTCCAAACATTCCCGAAATCGAATCCTGGGTGGAGGTGGGTGTGGTGGTTGACTTCGCGGGGCGTCGGCCCACGCCGCGGCCGCGATTGACGTTGGAGACGCTCTGCAGGACTGCCGCTGCTTGCGATGTGTCGATGCCGTGCGCAAAGCTGACGTCAGAATACAATTCCAATATGGGCAAGATGCGCCAAGCGATGCCACCGCCCACGCCATAGCTCTCTGTTGCGGGAGTATTCGGAACATGGGTGCGGCCCACATCGGCATGTGCAGAAAAGATGAAGGACATGAGTTGTACGCTGGCGGCCGCTTCAGCTTCATATTGCCGCGTGCCCAGCGAATCGAAAAAAATCTGCGGCGTGATGGAGACAGAAAAAAGTTCCAGCGGAAACCAAGACGTTTCGAGCCCGACCAGCTGATAGTGATAATCGCTTTCGTGACTGACGCTCGCCGAGCCTTTGAGGCGCTCCTCAAAGCTTGGAAGAAAAAAATAGCCGATAAACGCGCTGGGATTGGAAAAGGTTTCCGTGGTGCCATTGAAACGATCGACGCCCAGGGCATAGCCCACGCCGACGTCCGCATTTTCGCCGATGTCAAAACGGAGATTGCCGCCGACATTGGTATAGACGTCGGTTCCCTCGGCCGAAGTGATGGTGACGTCTGAAGATGTGGTGAGATGCCACTTTTTGGCCGCGGGTTCTCTGGCAAAAGCAGTGGTTGCGAAAATAAAACTGAAAAGAAGAAAAATTCCAGAACGAATAGAGATCACATTACCTCCTTCCGCGGTGGTGCTCTCGTATACTCCTTTCTGGTCGCGGATGTCGATCGATTCGTTCGCGTTTTGGTCGCTCGATGCGATGTTCTCGGGGTTTCTTCGAAGGGCGTTCTACCTTCGGCTTCTTGGCTCTTTCACGTTTGGGTTTTATAACTTTCTCTTCAGCGCGGTGGATCTGTTGTGCCGATTCTAACAGTGCACGGCGTTTTGCGCCGACGGTGGCGTTGGGAGGAAGAGTGGCACCCGTCGTTTTTTCAGCCTTACGTAAGTCATCGGCATAATGACGGACCGTCGCTTCGATCTGTCCCGGAGGAACGCCTTTGGCCATGCCTTCGGTCGCCTTGAGCAGAATGAGGTCCCCAGACCCGCCGTCTGCGTTCAAGCGATCGGCGGTCGTCAGAATATTTTTGGTAATCCCCTGGGGGAGATGGGTTTCGTGTGCTCTGGCGAGAAAGCCATTACGGACCTCGGCGGCATCTTGAGCGTTCGCCGTGCCGATGAACAGCATCATTATTAATATTCCATGAAGTCTCATAAGCTCACCACCGAATTCTTGCGGCCAAAGCCGTCATCGATGGCGTCGGCCTTGGGATCAGGCATCCAGTGCGTGCCGTCCACGATGAATTGATAGGTATAGGCGCCTTCGGTGAGGGGAACGCGCACCTCCCAAACCCCGTCTGCATTCTTTTGCAGTGGCGTGGCATCCTTCGACCACAGGTTGAAGTCTCCGACCAAAACCACGGATTTTGCAGTGGGTTCTGCCAAAGCAAACTGGACCACACGTTTGTTGGTCTCCACCATGGGTTGTGAAGCCACATTTCCTGCGGATGAGGGGGTGTCATGGTTCCAAAAATGACCGACCAACACGCCGATGACGAGACTGGCGGCGACTGCGCCCACCAGTCGAAATTGCGGAATGTGGAACGTAAATTTTTTCCACCACGGCTTTGGCGTGGGCAGGGCTTTGACGCCCATCATCACGCGATCGACGAAATGCGGTGACGGCTGAGAAGGCTGTTTTTTCCAGCGTTCGATGGCCGATTCCAGATTGAAGTGGTTATGGCTCATAAATTTTCTTTCGCTGAAGAATTTCCTTCAACATTTCTAATCCACGGTGAATGCGCATTTTCACGGCCGATTCGCCCACACGAAGTGTTTCGGCGATCTCGCGGACCGGCATTTCGTCGATAAACCGCAGGGCAATGACTTCTCGATAGCGCGGTTTGAGCTCTGCGACGGATGCTTGGACGGCCTGGGCCATTTCTTCGTTTTCGCCCGGCACCGCGCCGTCTTGATCATTAGACAGCGGAAGGTCTTCGATCGTCACATCGACAAATCGATTTTCTTGCCGAAAAGAGTCGTAGGACAGGCGGAAGGCGATGCGAGTGAGCCAGGTGAAAAATGAACTCTCCCGGCGAAAAGAAGCCAGTTTTTGATAAGCCTTTAAAAAGGCCTGTTGGGCGATTTCCTCAGCTACATCCGGACGGCCAGTCATTTTGAGGAGCAGATGGATGAGACGCGCGTGATAGGTTTCCACCAGAGGCCGGTAGCTTTCGGCGTGCCCATCTAAACATCTGTCAATGCATCGGATTTCTTCGTCGCGTGTCATAGAGAATTTTTTTGTGACGTTTTGAGGAGCCAGCCGTCTCTCTTTCGCACGTAGCAAAACTCTACAGGGGAGACAATATGAGAACATTATTTCTGGGGAGCATGTGTTTGATGGGCCTTTATCTTTCTTCATGCGGCAGTCTCAATACGTCAGAAACCGCTTCATTAGATACTGCTGCTTCTTTTGGGAGCGAGGCTGAAATTGACAGCGAAAAACAGGCCATGGCGTCGAGCGTCGAAGTTGTATCCGAAGCTGCGGTTGCGGATGAGGATCAGGATGAAGCTGGAAGTGAAAAGAGGCTGATGAAAGGAAATCGCGGGCAGGGGAAGTGGCGGCGATTTGGCTTGGGTTCTTTGGGGTGTCCGAAACACGATGAGCACATGACAGCCCAAATCGCTTGCGACGACGCATCCCACGAGTTGAAGGCGACGATTGACTTTGGCGCCGGCTGTCGCGTGGGAAACCACTTCAACGTGACCGGGGGGTTGCATTTCCTGTGGACGAAGATGGGTTCCCCTGCCTGTGTTTTTGGTGAGACCGAGCGACCCGATTTCTGGACTGCCGTGCAGGGCGATGGGTCGCTGCTCTTTGTTTCCACGGACGAACTCCCGAACGATGGCACTTGTGGTTCGCCCAAAACAGCGATCACTCGGCACTTTGGTGTCGCCGGGGTGCGGCTGGAAGTCATCGGCTGTCAGGAACTGGCGTATAGCGATTATACTGCCGATGAAGGAGCTCAGTCGGTGACGGAAATCCTGACCATCCCCAGCATCAGCCGCATTCGTTACAAACCGCACGGGGATAAGTTATTCGATCACACCGTGACGAGTCCCAAGCCGCTCAAGATTCTGGTCGTCAAAGACGAAGCCAAGGTTTTTCCGACGCGACTGATTCAAGAGGGCCAAATCGATGTCTCGCATAATGTAGCGGATTATACTGTCCACACCGTTTATCACGATGTTCAGTTCGATCGAAACCTTTGCCTCTGTTATCCCATCAGCGGCACCATCGAAGTGACGGCCACCGACAATATTTCCGGGGCGACGCGCGGCAGCGGTGAAATCACATTTACGCAGACGGTGACGGGTGAGTGCGGCAGCCATGAGGCGACATTTTCCGGGGAAGCCATTCAATTGCCGCTCAGTCTGTGCCGTTAAGAAAAATCTTTCTTGAAAACGAATCAGCCCTTCTTTAGTGCTCGCCGGAATGAAACCCATTTTCCTGCTGACTATTTCCAACATCTTTATGACGATCGCGTGGTACGGACATCTGCGATTCAAAAATACCGCCTTATGGAAAGTTATCATCATCAGTTGGATGATTGCGTTTGTGGAATACTGTTTTCAAGTTCCGGCTAATCGCTTGGGGCACGCTACTTTTAGTGCTGCACAACTCAAGACGATGCAGGAGATCATTACGCTTGCGATGTTTATTGTTTTTTCGGTGGTCTATTTAAAAGAAGAGATGAAATGGAATTATCTGGTGGGCTTTGGATTTATCATTCTGGCCGCTTTTTTTGTTTTTAAAGAATGGTAACGGTGAGGGAAGATCGATGAAAAATTATTGGATATTGATGGCAGTGCTTCTCTTCCCACAATTTCTTTCCGCACAAATAAAACCAAATGTGGTCGTCATGAACGATCAAACGTTGGGTGTTGAACAGCTTGGGTCGCTTGAAAAAGCTTATGGCGTGAAGATTCCGGCCGGGAAGTATTGGTGTGACAGCAAATCAGGGCTGTGGGGTGTGCAAGGGGGAGCTGCTGCGGGATTCATGCAGCCCAAGCACTGCATCGGGAAACTTTCTCCCCAGGCGTCGAACGGTAATTCGGGAGTGTTCATCAACGGCCGCCAGACGGGAATCCAAGAGGCCGTGTGGTGGGCAAGCCTCTTGGGAAGTGCGCCGATTCCCGGGCAATATGCGCTCGATGCCTATGGCACGTTTTCCGGCGTGAACGCCTATACCGGCATACCGTTTGCGATCAACGTTGTTCAAGCGGCACAGAGCTACGGCAAAGGCGGGGGCTGGTCACAGGGCGGGTCCATCCACCGCAGCTTTGCGACCGGTATCGGCTCGGGCAGCCAAGGTGGTTGCAATTACGTCATCGGCAGCGACTTCTCGTATTCCGGGCCGGGGTGTTAGAAGAAATATTTTAGGCTGCGAGCGCGATGTGAGGAAGTTTGTCGTACATGTTGCCTTGCTCTTGAGATAGAACTCGCAAATCATATGTCGTCTGTAAATTCATCCAGAATTCAGCGCTTGTTCCAAAGTATACTGAAAAGCGCATTGCCGTATCGGGCGTGATGGCTCGTTTACCCAAAACAATTTCATTGATGCGACGGTGAGGGACGTCGATGTCGCGCGCGAGCTTGCTCTGACTGATATTTAAAGGGGTAAGAAATTCCTCTTGAAGGATTTCTCCGGGGTGAATGGGATCAAATTTTTTCTTCATAAAAACTCCTTAATGATGCTCATCAATAATTGCTACCTCTGTAATAATTATTACCCCTAAAAATAAGAGCAACTTTCCCTAAAACCCGCCGATACTGAAAGCGAGAAGAGAATCGTGGAGGCTTTTATATGAATAGTATTGGACCAAATATTGTTCCCAGTTTTGTCGGATCTATCATCGGATACGCGGCACCAAGCTCTGCTTTTCCAGTTATTCCAGCTCTTTTGAGTGCAGGATATGGCATGGGCTACAGCCCAAAGGTGATTGCCCGGCCATCTTTGCACGTTGGGAGTTTGAGAAGATTTGCGAGGACGAGTTATCATCCGCAGTTAGGGAATGTGGGGGATAAACCAGATCTCGATCTTTGGGCGCGATTGTTAGGGCAGTCCGTGGCGTCCGTTGAAAAAAGGAGCGGAAATTTGACGATTACGGCTTCAGATGGCGGGCGTTTTATTTTAATGCGCTTGCCACCTGTGGAGGCAGTAAAGTTTAGTCCGCTTTTAGACATTCAGTTGGAGAAGAGAGGGGGCACGCCAGTAATGGTTATTCAGCGTATGCCCACTGCCGAAAAGGATAGGCTGGACAACATTTGCGGGCATTATGATGGTATGCCTTACGCCCAACTGTTCAGACGAATGCTGGCCCGCGAGATTTTAGACATGGAATGTGTAGGATGGAATCCAAAAATAAGGCCCTTAGATGAATTACGCACGATGTTAATCAGAAAAAAACCGTATGTGACGAAGAGTTTAGGGGTTCGTATTTCAGAGGATGAAAAAACACGCCTCACAGCTTTATGTGAACATTACATTGTTGCGGAAGCCGTTCTTATACGGCTTTTAATTGCTCGAGCAGCTCAAGAAGTCGGTGTTCAATAGAAAGTTTCCCCTTGCCTGGGGAGGCTAATTTTAGTATATACTGGAAATGAAATTCGTCTGGGATGACAGAAAAGCCGAAGCCAATAAGAGTAAGCACGGTATTTCATTTGAAGAGGCAATAACGGCATTTGATGACCCTTGTGCGTTAAGAGCCCCGGATGAAAAGCACTCTACGCCAACTGAGACCAGAGAATGGCTGATTGGCGAAGCGGACACGGGCCACGTCTTGGTGGTCGTGTTTACCGAGCGTCTTAAAAAAGACGTCTACCGCATCATCAGTGCACGCCGTGCAAGTCGGCGTGAAAGGAGATTATATGAAAACTCTTAAAGAGTTTCCGTTTCATAAAGCTCGCCGAGTGACACGGAGCGAAGTGGTAAAGGCACGTAAAGCTATCGCTCAAAAATTAGGAAAGAAACGAAGAGCTCGCGGGCGGCCTCAAAAATTGGAAGCTGAAAGGTATCAAGCTACTTCAATCAGGTTACATCCTAAGGTGCTGGGTTGGGCTAAAACACAGGCTCATAAGCGTCATATCGGATATCAAACGGTCATTAATGAAGCCCTGCTCAGCATGGTGATTCAGAAGCGCTAAGTGGTGAACAAATTTCCTTGTGAAGACGACTGATTGATCATCTCTTTCGCCCGCTCGATGGCTTCGTCGATGTTTCTCGCCACAAAATCCTCACCGCCGAGTTTTTGGATCGTGCCGTGGCGCCACAGGGCTCGCAGGACCTGGGGTTGCAGCGAAACCAGGATGATTTTTCCGTTATTCTGCTGAATGTCCTCAACGATGAGGTCCAAGGCGTGCATGGCCGACGCATCGATGACCGGCACGTTTTTGAGCGTTAAAATCAGGATCTCATGCTGCTTGTGGGCGATCTGGTCCTCCAGAAAACTGGCCGCACCGAAGAACATCGGGCCATTCACTTCATACAGCGAAATCAGGGGATAATCTTTAACCCGCTCACGAAGGGCCAGTGCTGCTGAACTTCCGGTCTGGGTGTTGTCTTCCAACGTATTGATCGTGATTTCGCTGACGTTTTTGATGAACAGAAGCGACGCCAGAACGACGCCGGCGCCCACCGCGATCGTCAAATCCACGAACAAGGTCAGAAAAAAAGTCGTCAGCAAGACAAAGACGTCGGGCAGCGGAGCCGTCAACAGTTTTCGAAAATGGTGGGCTTCGCTCATGCGATAGGCCACGACCATGAGGATGGCGGCAAGTGCGGCCATGGGGATGTGTTCAGCGTAAGGGGCAAAGAAAAGAACGATGACGATGAGGACGATGGAATGAACCACTGAGGCCATGCGGGTCTTGGCGCCGTTGCGGATGTTCATGGCCGTTCGGGCGATGGCACCGGTGGCCGGAATGCCGCCAAAGAAAGGAATGATGATGTTGCCCACACCTTGGGCGATGAGCTCCTGATTGGAATTGTGTTTTGTTCCGGCCATGCCGTCCGCGACAATGGCCGAAAGCAGGGATTCGATGGCGCCGAGCACCGCGATGGTAAACGCAGATGGGAGCAGGATGGGGATCCAGGACCAGGAAAAATTCAGGAGCTGAAAGTGGGGAAGGCCGGTGGGAATGGCGCCTACGACGGGGGTGTGTCCCAGAAAGAGGCTGAGGATCGTCCCCACCAGAAGGGCAATGGGGGCAGCGGGAAAGGTCTGATGAATCTTTCGCCAGAAAAGGGAAACGAAAAGGGTGATGCTTCCCACCGCAAGCGAGGAAACATTGATGTCGCGTGGCAGGTGGTGAAACAGCATGGTGAGCATCTGGATCCAGCCGTGCGGTTTTTCGACGCTGGAAATCCCAAAAAAGTGGGAGAGTTGACTGGTGAAAATAAGGAGACCGATCCCAGACGTAAAACCAATGATGACGGGATAGGGGATGTATTTAATGATCGAGCCAAAGCGAAAAAGCCCCATGAGCACGAGGATGATTCCAGCCATGCACCCGGCGATGAGGAGGCCGCCGATGCCAAAGGCATTTACGATGCCGAGGAGGATAATGACAAAGGCGCCGGTGGGGCCAGAAACCTGAAATTTGGAACCGGAAGCAAGACCGATGGCGATGCCAGCGATGATCGACGTGTAGATGCCCTGCTCTGGACGGGCTCCAGAGGCCACGGCGAATGCGATGGCGAGCGGCAGGGCGACGAGGCCCACGACGATGCCGGCGATGAGATCGTGACGAAAGGACGAACGCATGTACGAGAGCAATTTTTTCATGGGCGCGCGATATACCACGGATGAAGAGTTGTAAAGAATTGCAAAAAAGTTTTGCGGACTTGGATAAAGAAGAGTATTTGTCGCCGCGTTTGTTGTGAGATAAAAATTTACAAAGGGGGGTGTATGATCATGCAAAAACGTATTTCTTTGGGGATGACCGCAGTCGCGGTGCTGGTGCTTGGGATGTATGGCTGTGGGAGCAGTAGTTCAGAAACTTCCGCGAACGTCACGTCTATTTCAGACCTTCCTACAATTTCAACAATGGTTGACACCACAGGTGCTTCTGGTTCGATCAGTGTTACGACCAAGGCGATTTCCGGAACGCCTCCTCTGCTCACAGGGATCTCATCTTCAAACGCTGACACCTATTTTTGGAATGGTCTCTTGGCGACCATTTCGACAAATCAGTCTGCTACGCAAGATCAGATCAACAGCTTTTGGGAAGGTGAAGGTGCTTGCCGTATGGCGCAGACCGTGGGCTATTCTTTCCAAAACATTCTGCAGGGCGGCACCAGCATGTGCTACATGCAAAAACTGCCAAATGCTTCAAATGGAGTTGCTTTTGTGAACACGGATGCAACGCCTTCGACCCTCTTCAAACAAACGGCGTCGAATAAAACCGTGAACGTCCAAGTTTCCAACATGCAAGGTGGCGGCGGTGGGGGTGGCAGTGGACCGGAAAATATCTTCATCAAAGTCTATGGATCAGGCACGACGGAAGGTGCTGCAGGCTATGCAGCGGATCTCTGGTTCTGCAGTAATTCAAATCAAGTGACGGGGTATGAAAAAATCCGTAAATCAAGCAACACGTTGACCGTGACGAGCACACACAGTGAACAGAACGGTAACTTTGTCGGGATCATCACCGGTTCTCTGACAACGAATAGCAGCGGAGGAATCATTTTTGATGGTTCCAAGACGCGTAATGCTCAAGTCTACTTTGCTCCCACCGACGGTTCGAATACCTTTATGGCCTCGGTGTCCATCGATGGCACAGGGCTTTTGACTGCCCGCAATTACCAAAACGGATCTTTTGGTGGTGGCCCCAGCCAGATTTCAAAACGCGCCATTTTTGGCCAGTACAGCGGAAGCACCATGCCCACGCTTCGTTTTCTGACCGCAGGTTTTGCCTTTCAGGATGCCTTTAGCGGCGGTGGTTTGGAACACACTCAAAGCGGCACCGGAGCCGTGGAATATAGCGGTTCGCTTTATACCTTTGTGAGCGATGCAACAAATGCGTATCTCGCGGCAGCGCGGGGCGAAGACTTCAGCGATTCTATTTATTCTGGATCGACCACGGCCTTTACGTCGGCGATCAGCGACATCAGTGGATTTAGCTGCAGTGCCACCCCTGACATTATTGCTACGGTTGATTTTAGCCAGTCTGGACCGCAGGCCATTGCCAGCCAGTGCGAAAACAGTTTTCAGGATATGAACTTCTGCGACAGCCAGAGTATCAATGCAGTTCGACAGATCGTGATGACCAACCAACGGAATTTCTTTGGGCAATGTTCGACCACTTCGTGTTCAGATGACTTCTCCTGTCAGCAGTGGGCCGATAACAACATCGGTAATCAAGCCGGTATCACGACGGCCAATGCTAATTGCAACGATCAGAGATGTTGCGCCGCGCAGTAATGATGCGAATCTTTCTTGCCCTCATTTTGCTTTTGACGAGCTGTGCGGTTCAGGTTCAGCCTGACCTTGAGTCGCTCGATCAAGATAAAGACGGTTTCATCGACGACATCGATCACTTTCCCCTAAACATGAATGAATGGGAGGATGCCGACCAAGACGGCATTGGCAATAACGCGGATACCGACGACGACGGCGATGGTTGCCTCGATAGTGCCGATGAATTTCCGCTGAATCCGCTCGAATGCGTGGACACCGATCAGGATAAGATTGGCAATAATACGGATACCGATGACGACGGCGACGGCATCCTTGATGCCGTGGATGACGAGCCGCTGAACGTGAACACTCCGGACCAAGATGGTGACGGGACTCCCGATTCAGCTGACTCTGATAAAGACGGTGACGGCTGCCTCAATGCCAATGATGCTTTTACGACCAATGCCTCGGAGTGCCTCGACACCGACAGCGATGGGATTGGCAACAATGCCGATACCGACGACGATGGCGACGGCGTGGCCGATGGCAGCGACGCCTTCCCGCTGAATTCAAGTGAATCGCTTGATACCGACGGCGATGGTGTTGGAAATAATTCGGATACGAATGATGACGGAGATGCCTGTCTGGACAGCGTGGACGGCCTGCCGCTCAGCAGTACCGAATGTCTCGATACCGATGGTGATGGAACGGGGAACAACGCTGATGCTGACGATGATGGCGACGGCTGTGCGGATGGTTCCGATGTTCTGCCCCTGAGTAGCAGTGAATGTTTAGATACGGACAGCGATGGTGTTGGGAATAATACGGATACCGACGACGATGGCGATGGTTGTACCGACGGGAGTGACGACTGGCCGCTGATCTCCACGCTCTGCAACGATAACGACCTTGATGGCGTCGAAAATGGAAACGACGCATTTCCCAACGATGCGACGGAGACGGCAGATACGGATGCCGATGGCGTGGGCAATAACGAGGACTGCAATGATGGCAACGCCAATGTTTCAACCGATCACCATGAAATCTGCGGCAACAGTGTGAACGATGACTGTGACGGCAGCACGGACGAAATTGGCTGTGTCCTTCAGATTGTCGGTGGAACTTTTAATATGGGCGATGACAGCGATGGAGATGGGGAAGGAAGTCTGACGAGCCAAGTGCACGACGTGACGCTTTCAACGTTTTATCTCGATAAACACGAGGTGACCAACGCGCTGTATAAAGCATGTGTCGATGCCAGCTCATGCACTGCTCCGAGTTCCTCGAATCTGACGTATGGCGTCAGCGCGTACAACAAACTCCCGATCGTGTTCGTGAATTGGACGCAGGCCTCGCAGTACTGCACCTATGCGGGTAAACGTTTGCCAACGGAATCTGAATGGGAATACGCAGCGCGTAATGGAGCAACGGAAAGTACCTATGCTTGGGGAAGCAGTGCTCCCACCACGACGCTTGCCAATTATTTTGACGGGACGACGTTTGGATTTTTGCAGGATGTGGATCAATACTCTGCGGGCGCCAGTACGGCTGGAGTCTTTAACCTGCAAGGCAATGCTTCGGAGTGGGTCTTTGATTTCGCTGGGAATTACGCGCTGACCACGGACAGTACGGTGACGAATCCCACGGGACCTGCATCAGGGCAGATCACGACGAAAATTTATCGGGGTGGTAATTTCACGACTTTAAGTGGACTCCTTCAAAGCAAAGATCGCTTTGCAATCGATCCGGCGACCCAGAGCCAGGTCCTTGGCTTTCGGTGTGCGTCTTCGACGGCAACGAAAAATTAACGAATTGGCAAGAACCTGCGTGGCACGGGCTTTCTCGGCGGACCAGATGGATGAGGTCTTGGCGGCGGTAGTGTGATTTCTTGCGGTTTGGATTTTTCTTTTACCATCGACATCGTCAGGCGTATTCCCGTCACTCCATGAATTTCAGGCGATCCGACGCCATTTAAAAAACTACGGCCGATCGCGGTCGTCCATTGAAAATGGTGGGCAATGGGGACGTGAAAGCCGGCCATGACATCGACCATCGAATGGCGGTTTTTTCCGAACTCATCGAGGGTGGCGCGGCCGGTGGTTTCGATGAAAATCCGCCACGGATCAGCGACGAGATAACTCATTCCCAATCCAAGTCTCAGTTCATCATCGCTGTGCGCATCGCCGATGGTGACGTCTGGGAGCGCGTGATAACCCAAGTTGAATGCGGCGGAGAATTGAGCGGAGGGAAGATATTCAATGACGGCGTCACCACCGAACGTCAGGCGATTTGCTCCGAGGTAAAGCGCACCGTTATTCGTTGGAATGGTGATGAGCGGCTGAAGGGCGAAGGCAAATGCTCCACGGCGAAGATTGATGTTGGTTCTGAGCAGGAGATCGCCAAGTCCATAGGTATTGCTGGCCTGTGTGTCGCCCACTTGAGTAAATCTTTCCCACACCGCGATCGGGAGATCGACGCCCACGGACCAGGCATCCACCATTCCAAAATGAACCCCGAAGTGCGTTGCCACCATTCCGTCAATGACATCGGTGGCAATTCCGGCGCGGCTCACGATGGAAAGCGGGCGGTGTTGGTACGACCAAAAGTTTAAGACCTGCAGTTCGCCGCGTTTGAGCGGTTGGCCTTCGCTGAGTGAGAAATAGTGAGCTCCTCCGAGCGACGGCGGAGTGCGAAATACGCTGAATGAAGGGCTGCCGGCAAAAACGGTCGTTGGCAACAAGAGCAGTAAGGCAATGGCCAATGTCTTCATGAAGGTGAGATGGGCAGTATTTTTATGACGGCGCGGCGATTTTTCGCCTGCTGATCGGCGATAGGTCGGCCATCGGCGTGGCGGTTCGGGACCAGGGGCCGGTGTTCTCCAAAGGCCTGGAATGAAAGCCGGTCTTCGCTGAACCCGAGTTCTTTCATCCACAAGACAATGGCCAGCGCGCGGGCGGCAGAAAGTTCCCAATTAGAGGCGTATTCCAAGGTCGCAATGGGGGCATCGTCGGTGTGGCCTTCGATGACGAAGCGATAATGCGCCGGAAGCGATTTTAGTTTTTCGACAACTGGAGCCATGACGCTTTTTGCATGGTCGGTGATGCGCGCATGACCGCTTTCGAACAGAGCTTTTTCGGAAATCATCAGCGAGGCGGTTTCCTGTTGTTTGTCGAAATCGACGCCTTCGATCTGTGCTGATTCGAGTGCGATCTCCAGTTGATCAAGGGGGGTTTGGGCCTGTTCACTTTCCGGAATGGCCTTGAGGCCGCTGGCCTGGCGAACGGCGCTGGAGACGCGCCTCAGCTGTTGATAGTCGAAGGCGGAAAACGAGAGCAGCATGACGAGAAAGACGACCATCGAATTCATCATGTCCGCATAGCTGAACACCCAATTTGACGTTCCGATCTCACGGGCAGGATCCATGCCCAAATCGCCAGGTTGGTGCGAAAGGTAGCGGAACCCTTTTTGCCTTCGGGCCTTGGAGTCGTATCGGCTGAAACTGGGAGATGGATCGAACATGGCTATCTCCAGATTTTTTTGTGCTCGGCGCGACTCAGATAACCGGCGGGTTTGCGGTGCTCCACCATTTCCAACCACGAAAGGGCCTGGGTCAAAAGCTGCATCGATTCTTCGCGGGCTTCGTTGAGCTTGTTGGCCAAGGGAATGAAAATAAAATTCCCGATCAGCAGACCGTAGAGCGCGGTGATGAAAGCCAGCGCCATATTGCTGCCCAGGGTTTCGAAGGCGTGGAGTTCGCGAAGGAGCTTGAGCAGTCCCAAGATTGTTCCGGTCATGCCCACGGCAGGGGCGATGGTCGCCAGTCCTTGCAAGATCCGAATCTGCGTAAACAGCCGTTCATTGTAGCGCTTGCCTTCGATTTGAATGAGCGCTTGGAGATCGTGCAAAGGAAGTCGCGCTTCGAGTTGCGTGGCCAGATATCTCCACAGCGATGGCAGCTTCTTTTTTTGGATTTCGTCGAGCAGTGCGATGGGGCCTCGTTGATAATAGAGGTCAGCCAGGTCAGCCAGGATACCTTCCATTTTTTGCACGCGACTCCGGAGGACGACGGGTGAGAGAAACAGGCTGTTCCAGGTTACCGAAGTGAGCATTTCGATTTGATAGGACGTCAGAGCGATGCCGATCAGGCCGAGGACGACGAAGATAAAAGAAGGCAGGTGAAAAAAACCACCCAGGATGTTTTCAGGATCGTGAGTGACGCCGTAATAGACCGAAAAGATCATCAGACCGATGCCGGAAAGGCGCGAAAATGCGTTCAAGAAAAGATGTATCATGCGTCGTCACCCTTTGGCGCAAACAGCGTTTCACGGGCATGGCGCAGCAGCATCGACTTTGCGGTCGAGATGTCGAGGGCCTGCAGGGTTCCATTCGATGCCCGCATGAGGTGTATCAAAATTTTCTGACGCTCCTTGGAGATATATTTCATAAACAGTTTTTTCTGCTCTTCCGTGGCATCGTGCAAAATCGCGATCAGTTCTTCGTTCTCCAGATGGCTCAAGATTTCGCGCAGGGAAGAGGTGTGATGTGTCGTTAGCTCTTCGATGCTCAACGTAAATTTCTTAAGCCTCGTTTCCCATTCGGGATGGCGTTCGATGAAATCGCGGGCGAGGGTAGCGGCTTCGGGCGAAGCTTCCAAAATCGATTCGATGATATCGGACTTGGCCTGCGGAGCCGCCATCATATGCTTCACGATAGCGGCACTTTTTTCACGCAGGCGTGTGAGCTCGGCATGGTCCTGTCCGTCGGGTATGGCGTGGTGATGGAGGTGATCGAGGAGGATCTGTTGCTCTGAAGCCGGAAGCTGCAAAAGTATGGCCTGAAGCTGATCCGCGGACAGGGCGTGCGCAATGGCCTTGAGCGAGGGAAAAGCTTCTTCCGTGAGCAGGGAAACGATTTCCTCAGGCAGGAGATCTTGAATAAAGCCCGAAGCAGTTTCGAGCAGGCGTTTGCGCACTTCCTTGAATTCATGGAGTTCACTGAGGACCGGTTGGAAGTCGAGTGCATCGGGATGACCTTGGAGGTTCGTTGCCATTCCCACCCAACGGCAGAGCAGGTCACGCACCTGACGACTTTGGAAATTCAGACAGACCTGTTCTTGGGTTTTCTGATCGAGCGATCGGAGAAAACTCCGCGCCATGAGAGGATCTGCCATGAGTGCGGTGAGAAAGGCATCTTTATGATGATGTTGCGACGATGGACCGGATGGGTCGATTTCTGCAGATGTTTGGGGGTGGGTCAGCCCTGGCATGGCAGTGACCATGGGAGAAGTGCGCCGTCGCGATAAAATAAGAACCAAAAGCAGGGTGAAGATCCCGGCGGCGATGATGATCAGGCTTCGAACATTGACCCATTCGAAAAGCGAGCTCCCCTGACTAAAGCTTTCTCCCGGAAAAGCGCTGCGTTTAGTGATCACCTTGATGGAAGCGGGGTCTATGGCAACCCAGCGTTCCTGGAAGTATTCCATGAGGGTTTGTGCATAAGCTTCTGGTATCCGGTCGCTCAGAACGAGATAAAAGGCGAGCGATGCCAGTTCTTCCGTAATGACATAAGTTGCCTGGCGGTCAGGACCTTCTGGGGTCTTTTTTGCTAATGCCGGGAATCCCGGTAGGACTGGAACTTCTTTGTGAACGACCTGCGGTGTCTGCACGATTTGTTCGGATTGCAGGTTTTTGCTGGTCTCAATATTGGCGACGACTGAAATGTGATAAAACCGTTCGGGAACGAGGATCGAGAGATCTTTTTCGACCTGCTGGGCGATTTCTTGTTCCAACTTCATCTTTCGTTCGAAAGAATCGACTGTTTTAGCAACAGCGAGGTTGGTGAAAAAAGCCAACGCTAAAATGGCGACCAGGAGCGTTTGAACCTTTTTCATGGGGCCTTCTCCTTTTTCTTCACTTTTTCGATGAGGGTTTTGACGTCGGGCTGATTGGGGTTGAGATCCAAGGACGTCTTCCAATGCTTCAGCGCCACTTCGGTGTCGCCGAGTTGATAGGCGAGTGAGCCCAGCATGGTGTTCACTTTCGGGTTGTCCGGTTCGAGCTGATAGGCGGATTCCACCAGGTCAAAGGCCTCTTGAAAACGTTCTTCGTGATAGAGGGTATTGGCTTGCTGGAGCAGCGCAGCAACGCTTTGTCCTGATTCCAGTAGGGGCGACCGGCCGGTCGCCCCGACTTGGACCATCGTCTTGACGGCTCCAGGATAGAGCACGATGCGATAGGCTTTGGCTCGTCGCATTTCGTTGGGTTTTTTCAAAAAATAACTGCGCCGCGGGTGATTGACGATGAGGTGCTGCTCCACTTCCATGGCCTCAAAGGCCCACACAGACGAGGAACACAGCAAGAGCAGAACTGCGAACGCTTTAATAGAATTCGATGCCATAGGTGAGGGCCGCCGACGTTGGATATTTTTTGTTCGGATTATCGGAATAGATGGGCGTTTGGTATTCGGCGCTGAGAATCGTGAAGCTGCCGAATTTAAACTTTGTGCCGCCGCGCATCAGCACGCCGATGCCCTTGTCACTGGACGAATAGCCGGGGTTGGCGAAGAGGTTCATTTCCCCCCACGGCCAGTACCATCCAAAAATTTCGTTGAGATTGAAACCGATGTAAGGACCGCTGGCTTGGTTGAACTTAAATTCTGAGACGGTGAAGATGCTGGACACGCCGATGCCCAATTGACCAAAACCGTGGAAGCGTTCGCCGAGAAAAGCGGACACCGCGAGCGCGGATTTTTCGCCGTTTTGGCGATTTTTCAGGACATAGGCCGGGCCAACATCCACCCCGAGAAGGAAGCTCTTGTTACTTAAAAATCTGGCGTAGGCTTTATAGGATCTTTGAAAGAGGGTCTGTTTTTTGGAAATGCTGATCGCTTTGGTATTTAAAGAAAGGCGATTGCCGGTGTGAAGCACCGAGAGTTCAATAAAAGTATCGAGCCCCAATTCCTGAGCGATTTCAGCAGCGAGCTTTTGATTCGTCAGGCCTTTTTCCACAACGATGGTGTTGCCGTCGGATTGTGCTCGGACGGCTTCGCATTGAAAGCACTGGACTACGGAGACATTTTTTTGTCCTTCCAATCGACGTTCCACCTCGCCTTTGACGAAGCCGGCCAGATCCTGGTCCAAATTGTCATCGACGGAGACGATGATCGCAGCTTTACCCCAGGGTTCCTTTTGGTTTTTGAGATCCCCCACGAAATGGCGGCTAAGGACCTTTAAAACGCTTGAAACAGCCCTGCTTTCTTCTGGACTGGCAGAGGCGGTTGTGGATAGGGTGCAGCAGATACACAGAGCAAACAGAAAAAGATTTTTCAGGCTCATATTCCCCCAGGACAGTTACCGCTACTTTATACGAAGAGAGAAAAAAGAAAATACGAAAGTCGCGAGTACATCATGATTCGATCATCTGTTCTGAAGTGCGACCGTTGAACCACCATCTCTTCTCCTGCTGCAGCTCACCTTGCTGAAATTCAATACGTTACGACTGAGCCGGTATTGGCACGCCAATTGCTTTTTCTGTTTTGCTTCAATTTTCTGAAGGAGCGAAAAATCATGCGCTGCCGTGACATGTTGACATGTCCTTCTCTTGTGCCACTTGAAGTCGATGCTATTTTTGCCAACGCATCGAAAGGTCCTCCAGAGGAACACCATGTGCCGCTCATCGGCGGAAAGGTTATGCCCAAGCTAAGCTGGTGGGGAGCCCGGTTGTTGTCTGCCGTTCCAGCCGCGGGCACGTACTACGTCAAGATCGGAGAAGACAGGCGCCTCTCGCATCGCCTGCAGCGGATGTTCAAGGACGAGAGCTCGATTGCCTTTGTTGATGAGCCGAGTCTTTACGACGCCATTCCGGAACTCCGTGATCTTGGGGTTTTATCGCGTGTCCTGGCCATGCGGTCACTGCCTCGGTTGTTCAAAGTACGGAACGGGAAAGTTCAATCGACGAGGGAAGGAGCGCTGCTCCGCGAACTCAAGCAGCAGTCCAAAAGAACGCGAGGGGCTGAAAAGGCTTCACCTGCACTGATTGAAGATGATGTGGTGGATATCGACGTTGCGATGACGCTTCTCACTGAAGTCGAGCAGAACGCGTCCCATGAAGCGATGAATGCACTGGCTGCCATGTTTGATCGAGGTCTGCCGCCGAAAAGCCAACTCCTTTGCAAAAAAATGCTGGCACTGATCGAGCATCCTTCGATTCGTTACGCCGAAATACGATTGAGCGGATTTTTAGAATCCATTGCCAATTATCATCCGGACGTCTTCGGTGCCGAGGACGTTGATCGTTTATTGGCGCAATCGGAGCAGTCGGTTGTGGTTCGCCCTCTGAAAGTTCTGGCTCGGCTCAGGCCTGAAATTTTTGGGGAGCGAAGCTTGCGAAGACTGACCATTCTTTCCGACGAACCCGTGTATGCCTATCTGCTGGAAGAGGTTTTGGAAGGGAAATGCCATGGCACGCTTTTTTGCGAAGAGGCGCTTCCAGTCCAGCAGATCCTCAAAATCAAACTCCTTGAATCCCCGAAATACTTTGGCCCGCTCAGCCGTCTCAATCAGACGTATGGTTTTTCTTTTAGTCGCAGCGACCTCGAAGGTGTTTTGAATGCGGTTTACCATGGTCGTCAGGAATATCTTCCAGTCCTGGACGCCTTGGCTTTGAGTGCTCCTGAACTCTTCATCCCCCAGGATCTGACCGTTCTCTTTGCCCGACGCGATCATGAAGACGTCCATGCCAACATCCTCATGACACTCGCGCTGCGCCAGCCAGAGATTTTTCTGAGCGATGCTCAGTTTCCGTCCATGATGATTCGGCGACTCCCAAAGGCCGTGCAGTATGTCCGAGTGCTGCATCTGCTGTTGCAAAAAAATATTTGGAAACCGTCGATGGATGACGTGGAGAGTGTGCTTAACCTCACACTTCAGTTGAAAAGTGAGCCGCTCCGGGACCTTTCACGTTCATTGGCGTCGGCTTGTCCGGAATACTTTCTTGCGCCAGCCATTGCCCATCTGGAAAAGGCTCTTCGTCTCAAAGAACCTGTTCAGACTGATGAGATCACAGCCTTTCCGGAACGTCGTCCAGAAATTCTCATCGCCGGGGAAGTTCGGAAAGGAACTGAGGACAAACGTCGCTATGCGCTCCGGGATTTGATCGGACTGAGCCGATCTTCCACCAAGGCCTCCGATGAACTGATCAAACTCTTCCGCGAGCGCGATTGGATCACCGAAAATCGAGCGATTGAACCCTATCTTCGCGTTCCACCGCTGGCCGTGGAACTGGTGGGAAGTGATGAACTGGAGGCGATGCTTGATGCGGTTCAAGGCAATGACGAAGTCTTGGAGGCCTTAAAAATGCTCGCCGAAGTCCGCCTCATGCTCGACGAAGGGGACCAAACCTACAAAGACATTTTAGACGGTTTGCTGGTGCGTGCTCAAATTGAAGAGACCAGGCCGCTCATCAGTGCCTTGTCGCGATTCATTTCCGAACATTCGGATATGGTGGCGCCATCGGAAATTGAGCTCATCATTGATCTCGCCAAACGGCATGTGGAACTGGCGGCACCGCTGGGTGTCATCATGGCGACAGGTGATGAAGAAAATCGAAACAGGATTACGTCATCCCTCGTCGGTAAAGGAGCTTCCACGGAAGCTGGGGCCCTCAATATTGCGATGTTGCTTCATGAAGGCAAACTTCGCATTCAAAATTCAAAACAGGTGGATCAAATGATTGCGGCTGTTGATTCGCCTTCCGAAGAGACCATGATCGAAGCGCTGCAGCTCGCGTATCAGCAAAGTAAAAATGTCTTTCGGCCTCGTCACGTGCTGCAGATGTCAGCCAAAGTTGCAGCACATCCGACGCTCCTTCGGATCCTCGATGCGCTGGTCGACGGCCGGCCGGAGCTTTTTGAACGGCGTCATCTCTACGTCCTCGCCAAATCTCTTGAAAAAATGTCGGTCAAGGTCTTCGACGAAAAAACGCAGGCAGATATGGGCGTCGCGATCTTTCAGAAATTGACGATCTGTCGACCTGATCTGTTTCCAAAAGTTGCGGCTTAATCCACAAAGGACGCCAGCAGGTGCAACGCTGCTTGCGTGTCGACCACATTCCATTTGGCAAAAGTGTTGGTGAGCCCCACGCGAATGGAAACGGCGTTTTCGGGCAAGATGCGGAACAGGTCTTCGTCCGTGGTGTCGTCCCCCATGGAGAGCACGAAGTCGTAATCAGAGAAGGGAAAGAGTTCCTGAACCACATTTCCTTTGGTGACTCCGGCGTTACGCACCTCGATGATCTTTCTGCCCTGCAGGATTTGAACATCCATGTTGGCGGTGAAATTCATCAGGTGATCCAGCAGTTCTTTCCGTCGACGCGACGCCAATTCAGGATCCGCACCGACGTAGTGCCAGACGAGACAATATTCCTTTTCCTCGACTTCAGCTCCCGGCAAGCGGTCGGCGAAGAGTTGCATGATCGGCAAGAGGTTGTTTTTCCAATCGTTGCGGAGAGGTTTAAACAGCTCCCATGTCTGATTTCTTTTTTTATACCAGGCACCGTGCTCCGCTACTAAATGTACCGAGAGGTCTCCAAGCCAATGCCCCAGGGTGTTTCGATGTCGACCGCTGATGATGACGACTTCGGCGAGGGTTGAAAGCTTGCGGAGCAGGTCCATTAATGCTTGAGGGGGCGCTGCCTTGTCCCGCGAGGGATGAAAGGAAACGAGCGTGCCGTCATAATCGAGGAGAAGAAGTTTTCGTTGTGCTGACACAAAATGGTTTTTTATGGCGGTGAGCTTGTCTGAGGTTAAGATTTTTGCACGGAAGTGATGCTGTTCTTCTTCAGCGTGATGCATGCTGCGCATGAAATCTTCCACCCAACCGACGATATCATATTTTTGCAGTCTTTTTTGCATGACGGCATTGTGCTGTTTTTGTTCTTCCTCCGGCATGTTCAAGGCTCGTTCGAGTGCCCTTGAAATTTCTTCTCGGGTATGGGGATTGATGATGATGGCTTCGCCGAGTTCATGCGCTGCGCCAGCCATCTCGCTTAAAATGAGCACGCCTGTCTGATCAGATCGGCTGGCGACGTATTCCTTGGCAACGAGGTTCATCCCATCGCGCAGCGGGGTGATCAAGGCGATGTGGCTTTGTTGATAAAGTGCGCTGAGACCCGCAAATTCCACGAAACGGGTTTGGTATACGATGGGAACCCAATCGAAACTGCCGAACGCGCCGTTGATCTTTCCGACGGCGGCGTCAATCTGATCCTTCATTTCCTGGTAACGATCAACTCCGATCCGTGAAGGGACTAACACGAGGAGCAGTACGAGTTTCTTATGCCACTCCGGATGCTCCCGCAGAAAATGTTCAAATCCCGCCAATCGCTGAAGAATGCCCTTGGAATAGTCAAGGCGGTCCAAGGAGAGGATGACCTTTTGCTCGCCGAGCGTCTGTTGCAATAAGGCTTTTTCCTTTTTGACCTCGGGAGCACTTGCTGCGGAAAAGAAGCGTTGAAAATCGATGCCCATCGGAAACGTGTCAATCAAGACGAGGCGATCTTGAACCGTTAACCAACCAGAATTGTGTTCCCAACCGAGAATGCGCAGGGTGCAGCGTAAAAAATCTTGGACAAAATCAGGAGTGTGGAACCCCACGACATTGGCCCCCAACATCCCGCGGAGTATTTCAGTTCGCCACGCATGCGGCATGAGGCGAAAAAGTTCGAACGACGGAAAGGGGATGTGGAGAAAAAATCCGATTTTTGCGTTGGGCCGCTCTTTGCGGATGAGGCTCGGGAGCAGCATGAGATGGTAGTCATGAATCCAGATGGTGTCGTCGGGTTTGATGACCTTGAGAATCGCATCGCAGTACATTTGATTGACGGTTTTATAATTTTCCCAAGAGGTTTCATCAAAGCTGCAGAAGCTCGGAAAATAATGAAATAGCGGCCAAATGGTTTTATTACAGAAGCCTTCGTAAAATGATTTCATCATCTCATCTTGAATGAAGATGGGGTGGGCCTGGTAATTTTGCTCGAGTTGTTCGGTGAGTTCGTTTTGTCGATCGTCTTCAACCGTCATCCCCGGCCAGCCGATCCATAAAAAATCGTCATTGGACGATGAAGCGGTTCGCATCCGATCGAGATAAGAATTTATTCCCGAAGCAAGCCCCCCCACGCTGGTGTGGAAGGAAAAGGTTTCCTTGTGGTAGGAGACCGTTATGG
>JACQOX010000190.1 GCA_016202335.1 Deltaproteobacteria bacterium | reverse complement strand
GGACCAGCCAATGCCAGGAAAGGAGGTTAAGCAGGGCGAAGATCGCACCCGAAATGAAGGAAAGGAAAAAGGTCATTTGCGGCTCTTTTGCCAGTTGAGAATGCGGATCAAATTCCACAGGCCAGCGACAAAGCCGAGCGTGAGGCCAAGGAGGGCAAAGATCGGCGGCAGAGTGAACTTTTTATCGATCCAACTTCCCAAAAGCAGACCACCGACCACGGCAATGGCGAGTTGAAAGCCGCAGGCGCCGTAAAGCCCAAGGGTAAAGTAAATGGAGTCTTGGTCGTCGGGTTTATTCACTTTGCGCCCACTTTTTTGCGGCTTCGATGGTTGCATTCACCTCCTCATCGCTATGCGCGAGTGACACAAACGCTGATTCAAAGGGTGATGGCGGAAGCAGAATGCCATTCGCAAACATGGCCTGGAAAAAGCGTTTGAAGCGATCGACATCGGCCGTGGATGCCGAGGCGAAGTCTGTGACCGGGTGATCCGTAAAAAAGACGGTCCACATAGAACCCAGGCGATTCAAGGTGTGCGGAATCTTGGCGTCGTGCAAAATGGCGTGAATGCCGTCGGTCAATTGTTTGGTGCGTGTTTCCAGTGATTCGTAAACGCCGGGATGCTTGAGATGCGTGAGCGTTTCAATGCCCGCGGCCATGCTGAGAGGATTTCCCGAATTGGTGCCGGCCTGGTACACCGGTCCCAAGGGAGACACGAGCTGCATGATCTCACGCCGGCCGCCATAGGCGCCGACGGGCAGTCCCCCGCCGATGATTTTGCCCAGGCAGGTGAGATCGGGTGCGATGCCATAGAGCTGCTGCGCACCGCCGTGCGAGACGCGAAATCCCGTCATAACTTCGTCAAAAATAAGCAGCGAACCATGATCCTTGGTGAGCTTTCGCAGGCCCTCCAAAAATCCCGGTGCTGGGGGAACACAGCCCATATTGCCTGCGACCGGCTCGACAATGATCGCCGCAACTTCTTTTCCGACCTTGGCCAAGACCGCTTCGACTTCCTCGAGATGGTTATACGAACACACGATGGTTTCGGCTGCGGTTTCTTTACTCACGCCGGCCGAGGTCGGTTCGCCAAACGTTGCTGCGCCCGAACCGGCCTTGACCAGCAAGCCGTCGGCGTGACCGTGGTAGCAGCCTTCGAATTTGATGATCTTGGAGCGCTTGGTGAATCCGCGAGCCACCCGGAGCGCGCTCATCGTGGCTTCGGTGCCGGAATTTACAAACCGCATCATTTCCATCGACGGAAAGGCTTCGGCCACGAGTTTTGCCAGCATGGTTTCCATCTCGGTCGGGACCCCGTAGCTCGTGCCGGATTCCGCGGCATGCCGAATGACGTTGGTTACATCAGGATGGGCGTGGCCCAAGATCGCCGGACCCCAGGCACCGATGTAATCGATGTATTCATTGCCATCGATGTCCCACAGCTTCGATCCTTTGGCCCTGCTGATAAACGGAGGAGTGCCGCCAACGGCCCGAAACGCTCGGACCGGCGAGTTGACCCCACCGGGAAAAAATTGTTGGGAAACTTCAAATGCCTTTACGGATTTTTGATTTTTCATGGCCGGGACAATAGGCCTGGATTGAAGATTGTCAATTCTGAACCACTTCGAAGCAGCTTCAAACTGGTATAATCTCACTCCAACTTGCGGCAACGTCTGCGTAAATGCGCTTTGAATCAGCCTGATTGACGACGCCGTCCCATATCCCTTTCATCCAGCTCGGCATGTTTTCATCTTCGAACGCGGTTTGATGCCAGAACATATAAGCGTCCATAATCGGATCGTAGCGCAACCCAAACACGGGAAGGGGAGCGAGTTGGCCGTCGTGCATGCGTTCCGCGTTTTCCCCAGAAAAAATGCTGAATCCGTCCATGAGATTCTCAGGAGTCTCCGGGTTCAAGCTGGCATGTCCTGAAAATACGAGAGATTCCGCCATTTCAAACGCAAGATCAACACGGGTGGTTAAAATATGGGGTCCTTGTTTTTGAAGTTGGCGAGGTTTGAGGCCGATGGTGGAAAGAACAGGATCACGGCCAAAAACCGTTTCCCGAAGCGTTCTATCGGTGACGTGCATTCCCAGCAGACGATAAGGCCGAAGGGAACTGTCTGCGTGCGGAACAAAAAAGGTTGCGCTGAGCGCGTCTTGTTCAAAGGGACGAACAAAGGCCTGTGTTACGCCGAGCGGCCCAGAAATCACCTGTGGCATGATGCCGTTAAACACGGCGGGGATGACGGGGTTGAGGATCGGGGCGTTCATATCTTTATTATCGGTTGAAATTTGAGAAAGTTGCTTCTTCCATCATTTCACGCCTTCGGCTTTCGGATGTTCATAGTGTTCATGGGGCCCAGGGTTTGCGCGGTTCCACATCATGGTCTCACGAGCTTTTGCAGCACCGCTGGGGTCACCGGTTTTATTAAGAATTTTTGCGAGGACCGTGTAGGGGCTTATTTCCGGAATAAAGCCGGCGTCGTAGGGATAAGCCGTGATTCCCTGTCGAGCGGCATGTTCCGCTTCTTTGAGTTTGCCTAAATTGAAATAGGCTTCCGCAGCAATGGTGCCTCCCGCAGGATCAAAAGGATAAAGCTTTTGCAGACGTTCTCCAATAACGATTGCTTCCCGGAATTTTTTCTCTTTCATCGCCGAAAAGCCGGTCACCATCAGTGCGAATTGATCATGAGGATTCTTTTTCAATCCGATTTTTGCTTCTCGCAGGGCATGCTTATGCTCGCCGAGTTTCCAAGAGGCAAAGGCATCGATGCTGTGAACAAATCCATAATTTTTATATTTGGTGCGCAGATCTTCAATGGTGGTTCGTAACATATCTTCATCATTGGCTTCGATGCTTAACAACGCCTTTTCTATAAGTGCTCCAAAATCGCGTGGATTGAGAGATAAAGCCTTATCAAGGGCTTCGACGGCCTCATTTTTTCTGTTGAGGAGACGAGCACTTTTGCTGAACACAACCCAGGAAAAGGAAGTTTGGGACGCTGTGTCCACCATTTCTTGAGCGACCTGCAAAGCTTCCACACGTTTTCCAAGCGAGAGAAGAGCATTATTCATCGCCAATTTTGTGCCAGGAGACGCGGGGTTTAGCTGGTGCGCTTGTTCAGCATGCTGAAAGGCCTTTTGGTGCTCCGCTTTCTCGGTAAAGAAAAAGGCAAGTTGTGCGTGCAACTCTGATTTTGCTTGTTCTGGGAAGGGAAGTTGAAGAACTTGCTCTGTCAATGTTATGGCTTCATCGGTTCTTCCCATCAGATCCAACGTCCACGCCATGATCTGAAAGCCACCAAGTTTCGCCGCGTCGGGAAGAGGAAGATCAATAAAATCTTTTACGGTCTTATAACTCGCTTCGAGGTCACCGGCATTGAGCGCTGCTTGAGCCAAAACAACCAATCCCTGGGGATTCAACCCCGCATTGATACTTTCTCGCTTCGCAAAAAGGTAAGCCTCGTCGGTTTTTCCGGCCATAGAGGCAATGGTGGACCACATCGCAAAATTGACCGGCAGATTTTGAGCCTCTTGGATTGAAGCGATAACGTCAGCTTCGGCATTTGCGAAGTCACCCTGTGTGAGTCTTAGATTTGCGCGAACTTGCAAGGCCATTGCATGGCGAGGATTTTTGAACAGCGCTTCTTGAGCCCAAGTTAAGGCTTCTTTCATATTTCCTGAAGACAACGCTTCAAGACTGCGCAGGGCTTCGCTGTGACCGCTCATGGGAAAATTTTTGAGGAGCCAGGCTTCTTCGTCGGTGAAAATTTTTCGCGCTGAACACACCATCTGCATGGCGTAGAAAGCATAAGGGTTATCGGGCATGAGCGACATGAGGGTCCGCACGTGCTGTGAGACGACTTTGGCATCGGGTTCCATCAAGATTTCATTGGCGAGCGCCTGAAATACAGCAATGTCATGGGGTTGCTCCTCGGCACCTTGAAGAAGGACGGTGACTGCGAGTTCAGGTTTTTTCGTTATACGAAGGCGTTCTGCGAGAAAAATAGATTTTGTATAGGAATCAGGATCAATGGCGATGGCGATTTTTTGAAACGTCAATTTTTTTGCTGGATCGTTTTCACCAAGGGCAAGGGATGAATAATAAACAGAAGCGATTTGACCATCGCTTTGTGGCACGCTCCATCCAATTTCACCGATGCCGGAAGGATCGAGTGGTTTATCTTTATATTGTGCATAAACATGGCCCTGCGTTCTCATTCCATGGACATCACAGGGAACGCCTGTTGCTCGGAAGGCAGCGATGATTTTCGCTTCCGCTTCGGAGCATGAGCCATATGGAAGCTTTGGATTGAGGACACCTTGATAGGCTTCCGCGGCAGTAAGTTCGGCGTCCATAAATTTTTGTCGAAATCCTGGGGTTGGGGAGAGCATCGGGAAAAGGTTGGCGTTTGGAGTGAAAGGGTACGTAAATCCAAGCCCGCCATTTTTATAGGAAGGCAAACCTTTCTGAAAAAAGGTTGGAACAAAGGCATCGCAATAACCCGGATCTTTTTCTGAAAGCCCGATCTCAGCATCAGTTTGTTTTTTAAGGGAAGCGATACGCTGTTTGATGGGGAGAGGAATGGAATCGAGATCCAAGGGGTGGCGGATGTTTTTGCATTTTTGCCACTGAGGGCTATTCATGACGGCGTGAACGCCTTCGTCATATGTAATCAAGCCGTCGGCTTCACTTCCAGCACTGCCATCCATTTCTTCAGGTGAAATGTTTAACTTTTCCATGGCGCAACGGATAAGAGCTTGTGCAGCTGGGGATAAAGTTGAATCAATTTTAGGTTTGGCCATACGTACGTTCTCCCCGCGAGGTGTGAATCATAACATCCCTTATATTATCGGCTGACCCCCGCGATAAGTTGCTTCTCAGTCAACTATAAAAAAGTCGTGACTTTTTTGTGGTGCCGGGTAAACATAGTTTTATGCGCTATATCCTTCATGATCTCGAAGTCCTTCTGGATAAAGAGAAAAAGATGGCCTTTGTGGCCGGGCCGCGCCAGGTAGGAAAGACTACCCTCGCACAGGCGATGCTCAAAGCAACGTCATCTCAGGAAGGTTATTTTAATTGGGACATCGACGACCATCGTCGTGCGATTCTCAAGGATACTCAGCTTTTTTGGCAGTCTGTTTCTCCACGAATCAAATGTCTGGTTTTCGATGAAATTCACAAATACCCGCGTTGGAAGAAGTTTCTCAAAGGGTTTTATGATGCCCATCGGAATGACATTGAAATCATCGTTACCGGCAGCGGCCGTCTCGATGTCTATCAGCGAGGAGGGGACTCCCTTTTTGGGCGATATCATCAATATCGCCTTTTTCCCTATTCCGTCGGTGAGTTGGTGTTCAAGGAAAAATCGCCGCGTTCGCCGGAAGAAGCGATGGCCTTTCTTTTAGAAAGTTATGAGCCCTCTTCGGCCAGCGCCTTCGAACAATTATGGAACTTCAATGGATTTCCCGAGCCGCTTTTCCAGGCCAACAAACGCGCCCTCGGGCGTTGGCAAAACGATCATCATCACTTGATTCTCCGGGAAGATTTGCGGGATCTCACTCAAATTCGAGAACTTGGCTTAGTCGAAAATCTTATCGCACTGCTTCCCGAGCGAGTTGGATCGCCGCTCTCCGTTAATTCGCTTCGAGAAAACCTCGAAGTAAATTTCAAAACCGTTCAAAATTGGCTGATGAATCTTGACCGTCTTTACTATCTTTTCTTTTTACGTCCTTATACGGGAAAACTCGCAAGGACGCTCAAGCGAGAAGAAAAAGTTTATTTTTACGATTGGTCGGAACTGCATGACGAAGGAAAACGATTTGAAAATTTAGTCGCTCTGCATCTGCTCAAAACTTGTGCTTATTGGACGGATGCCGGTTATGGGCAATTCAGCCTGCATTATGTGCGAGACAAAGAAAAACGCGAAGTCGATTTTTTGATCTGTAAACAGCACATGCCGTTTGCTTTGATTGAAGCAAAATATGCAGCCGACAACATTGACTCATCTCTTCCTTATTTTAAAGACCGGTTGAAACCAAAATTCGCTTTTCAGGTGATTGGTTCCGGAAAAGAACCGGACTTTTTGAAACGTTCCGGAGATATTTATCTCTGTGCAGCTCCTCGATTTCTCGCGGCTTTTTTATAATGAGGACCATTTCAGAGGCCGTTGGACAAATTTGTCCAATCGGTATTCGACAAATTTGTCAGATGTCTTTACAACCACCCGCCATGCGTTCCCAACCTTTGAGCGTCGTCGCGGCCATGGATGCCGAAATTCGTCCTCTCATCAAGAAGATGACGATCGACCTGGTGCTCCATCAGCGGACCTGTCGTATTTTGTCGGGCCATATCGACAAGCGGGAAGTCATTCTGGTGCGCAGCGGTATCGGTGCTCGCGCCATGCATGACGCCATTCGACTGCTGTTTCAATATTTCAATCCAGCGTTTGTGCTCCACGTCGGGATCTGCGGAGCCACGGATCCTCAACTTTTGGTCGGCGACATGGTGCTCAGCCGGAAGATCGTCGACGTGCAATCGGAAAAGAGTATCGGCACAGATGCTGCGTTGTTGCAGAAAAGCGTTGAGCTTTGCCAGCGAAGCGGCCTGCGCTATCAAGAAGGCGACATCGCGGCCATCGATTATTTTCTGCGCGATGCCCACGAAAAAACATTTATCGGCACACGCGCCAATGCGATTGCCATCGACATGGAAAGTTTTGCTTTTGCCGAAGCCATGGCCGAACGAAAAATTCCGCATCTGGTGGCGCGTTCGGTGTTTGATCCGCTAGACATGCAGGCGCCAGACATGACCCGCTGTATCAATGCCGACGGGAACGTAAATATTTTTGCACTTCTGCGCTGGATGGTGACTCGCCCACAGGATGTCGTGCAACTGCCGAAGATGCACTACTGCATGTCCAAATCAAGTGATGCGTTGTTTCAATTTGCCATGGGATGGATGGGGGACAGATTATGGGAAGATGGGAAACGATAAAAACAGTATTGGCCATTGTGCTTGGGATGGCCGTGCTCGGCACCGGTGCTTACTTTTTGAATAAGGCATTTCTGCAGTATAATCCCTCGAAGCCAACTGCGGCCAAAGTCCGGGCCATGGAGCGTTGGATTCCAGAAAAGGCCGATGCCATCGTCATCGCCGACGTGCATCAACTCCGCAGTGAGCCAGCCGTGTTTCCGCATATGAGCGATCTCATCAAAAAAATTACGAAAGATCAGGCGTCGGCCGATGCGATGAGCCTGGAACGCACCGGACTTGTAGCGCTCATTGCAGAATTCAAGGAGCAGCAGAAACCGATGCTCGCCTATATCATGCAAGGACATTTTGACCGCGACACGCTTATCGCAACGCTCAAAAAAGTCGCTGCGGAGAATGGATTGCCGATGGAAGAACATGTCGTGGCCGGCACGATGCTCTACACCGAAAAGGGCCATCAGCCTGAATTTGCCTTTACCTTCCTGGACGGCGAACACGCGGCCTTTGGCAATCGGACGGTGCTTGAAGACATGATTGTGCCGCGCGATCCGCAGCACAAAAGCACCCTTGCCAATACGGAGTCGTGGGTGTTCGGCCATGTCTATCTTCGCGATCGCTTGAAGAAGGGCCTGCCACCGCAGTTTGCCGATCTCACCGAGGTGCAATTCGCCTCAAAGGATGGAAAGGCGGTCGAGGCCTTTATTCCAAGCACATCGCTTTTGCAGGCCCAGGCGGTTGAACTGTTTCTTTCCGGGGCGCGTGCCTGGATGACGCTGCAGAATCAGGAAGATGCAGTGTCCATGCAGGCGCTCAATACGATTGTATTTCAGTCGGATGGTGCTGGACTGCATGCGCACGCTGATCTGCCGGCGCTGATTGAGCTTCTGAGGCGGCAATTTTAATCGACCGTGCCGCCCATGCGGAGATACTCCCCCGCTTTTTCAACGAACTGAGTCTTCATCATCTTGATCGCGGCTGGATTTCCAGTGTTTTGCCATTGTTCTAAAAGCGTGGGAAACCCCAAGACCTCAACTACTTTGCGCATTCGCTGTTGATGAGGGGAAAGTTGAAACACATCGACTCCACGTTTATGGGCTTCATGGGCGAATTCAAAAAGAGCCGTATATCCCCAAAGATGGCTGATGTCCGAAACACGATAAGCGAAATCTGCAAGCGATTCCTTTTTCCGCGTTGGTACTGGGATGCGAGAAAAAAATACCGTTGGCATGGACCTGGCTGCGAGTTGGATGACAGTATATTCCAAGATGTGACGAAGGCGAAGTCCCCGTTGTACAAGAATATGTAAGGAGCATCTTTCTCCCCGAAACCAACGAAAAAAATTACCAAAGAAGATTTCTTCAATTGCAGGTTGCGGAAGCGGTTGACCGCTGAGGGAAAAAGTTGCCCTGCCGATTTCATGGGAAGGAAAAAGAGTTCGTGAAAGTTCCGGTGCTAAGATTTCAATGGTTTGCCGTAGAGCAAGCAGGTCTTCTTCTGTGTTTATTGCTCTATCAAGCTGACGGTTGATTCTCTCTTTTTCTGATTCCGTGAATGGCGAGACGTTGGCCTGCGTATAAAGACCTTTCAAAAAAGGAACAGGAGCATCTGCGCGTTCATCGAGAAAAGTTTGTGGGAACTCTCGTGGTTCCACCTGCGGTGCAGTCCATCGCGTAGCAATAGACGAACGACGAAAGGAAGAAAGTGCACGATGGTGATGAAGAGTTTTGACATCATGATGACGATCCGGCGGGATACTGAGAGGATAATGTTCTGCTAACAGAGGAAGTCCGCCGCGGCGAAAAATCCGAAACAGAGCGAGATCGGTTTGCTGAAGAAAACGGTCGCACAATTCTTGAAGACCAGCGTAATGCAATTCGAGAGAAGTTTGGAAGAGAAAGGTTGCAGCCAGCGCCATGCGCCAGGAGGCGATTTGCCAGTAACGCTCTTCTGCGAGTTCAAGTGATGGCATGACTTCATCTGCGGGGAGGGTGACGCCATCGGGTGGATCGAGAAGACTTGCACAGTTTTGAATGAGATCTGGAAAAACCTGCATCGGTCGAGTGTTCCTGGGAATGGAGAGGATCAATTTGCCCTTTGCACCTATGCCGGAGAGGCAGGACTCATTGGGAGCGCTGATTGAAATGGAGATCCTGCCTTCATGCATTGCCTGTTGCAGGCTGGCTGTTGAAGGAAGGACGCGTGCTGTGGCCGCAAGAAAGTCAATGGCATTTCGTGGAAAAGAAATCGGAATGGAACCGATACGCTGAAATTCAGCGATATCTTGTGGCGATGGCTTTGGGGCGGCGATTGCTGCCAAGGGTCGGTAAAAACCCATAGTCCAATTACGCATGGCGATAGGGGATAGGAATGTCATTTCAAGTTCCTTTATGGAGGTTCGTAGTCATCTATCGTCAGTTGTGAAAAAAAGTTGCGATAAAAAAACGTTACGCAGTGTGGCAAAAGAATTGGAGGACAGCCTTTGCCACCACATCTTTTTCATAATCCAATGTAATGACATGCCGCGAACGGGTGAGGGTAACGACCTCGGGCTGAGTGCTGCGAAGTTCTTTCTGAAGTAGTGCCACATTGCTGTAGGGAGCAACGTTATCCTGGAGCGCATGCACGATGAGGGTCGGACAAACGATGCGATGCAGATTTGGGAGGAGTTCCTGCTGCAGATCGCTCAACTCAAAAACGGAATGAGCTGGCAGTCGAGGCAAGGAATATTGCCGATACAGGCGCCTCCCTTCTGGGTCGGCCACACTTTGTTCAAAATTCTTTGCAACAGAACGGACGACCGCCCGCATCGGCGTATAGCGTACCATGGCGGTCAAAAGCCGATTGCACCAGGAAATCTCGAGCGGAGTTGCCAACAGGGCCAGGCCGCTGAGGTTTTTCCCTTCGTCGATGGCAAGTTTCAAGCCGAGAAGGGCCCCCAGGGAAATGCCAGTGTAAAAGATGCGATCCGATTTCTCGCGGAGAACTTTGTAGGATTGGCGCACGCCGTCATACCACTCTTCCCAGCGACTTGCTTCCAGTCTTTCCAGCGACTGCCCATGGCCCGATAAACATGGCGAATCAACAAAATATCCATTTTCGCGCATGGCTTCAGCAAGTGGAGCTACGGTCTGTGGGGTTCCGGTGACACCGTGAACGATAAGACAGGTGTTCATGGGCCGCGGATTAACATGGCTTCATGATTTTTACCATTGAACTATTGTGTCATTGCACTATTGGACGCCCGGTATGCTCGACAAACTGTACATCACCATCAAAAGCGAACTCCGCCAGGTTGAAGACGTTTTGGCCACACACCTCCATTCCGATCTGCCGGTCGTGAATGATGTCGCGCAGTACGTGATCAAAAATGGCGGTAAACGCATACGTCCCGCGCTTTTCCTGCTGTGCACCCGCATGCTCGGCGAGCAGAGTGAAGCCAGACCTCGTTTAGCGGCATCGTTTGAAATTTTGCACACGGCGAGCCTTTTACATGACGACGTCGTCGATGATGCGCATCTGCGTCGCGGAAAGCCCTCGGCCAAGGCAAAGTGGGGGAATCAGGTGAGCGTGCTGGTGGGCGATGTGCTGTGGTGCAAAGCCACGGCGCTGCTCGTTGAATACGGCAATCAAAAACTTCTCGACCTGGTCGTGCGCGCGATTTCGCAGCTCTCCGAAGGGGAACTTTTGGAGATCAGCCGTCAGAACGACATCACCATGGACCAGGAAGGATACCTGAAAATCGTGCGCAACAAAACCGCGGCGCTTTTTTCGGCGGCGACCGAAGGCGCGGGGATCATGGCCAATGTCTCGGAACAATTTTTAACTGCGCTCAAGCGCTACGGCATGGACTTGGGCGTGGCGTTTCAATTGGCAGATGACGCCATGGACTACGTCTCCGACGAAGCTTTGTTCGGGAAAAAAGCCGGTGGGGATCTGCGCGAAGGCAAGCTGACGTATCCGCTGATTATGGCCCTTGGTAAGACAACGCCTGTTGAAACAACGATTATTCGTGAAGCGCTGATTGCCGATCATCTGACCGACGATCAATTTCAAAGCGTGCTCGGCATCCTCAAAAAACACCGCACGCTCGACGCAACATTGGATCTGGCCCGCGATTTTGCCGACAAAGCCAAATCCCATCTGACCATCTTCAAACCCTCCATCGAACGCGAAGCCCTGGCCGCAGTGGCCGATTACGCCGTAGACCGCCGGGATTAATCATTGTTCAGAAAGCCAATTTTCCTTCGTTTCACCGGAGGCGGTTCCATCAGCGCGCGTAAGGCATCGAAGACGACTTTGAACTGCGTGTCGTATTTCCTTTCGAGTTTCTCGATTTTTTCGGACAGGTCTTTGTGGCTGATGAGCATCTTTCGAATATGCACAAAGGCCCGCATGATTTCGATGTTCACCTGAATTGCCCGTGGACTTCGCAGCACGCTGGAAAGCATGGCAACGCCTTGTTCGGTGAAGGCGAAGGGCAGATAACGTCGACCGCCTTGTTCATTTGAGGTTCCAAATTGGAACCTCAAAGCTGCAACCTCTTGATTTGTTAGCTGAAACATAAAGTCTGAAGGAAAACGCTCCCAATTTCTTTGGACGGCTTTGTTTAGATTTTTAGTTTCTACTTCGTAAAGCTTGGCGAGATCAGCATCGAGAATGACTTTTTGCTCGCGTAGCAAAAGGATAAGAGGCGTAATTCGTTCTTCAATGATGACCATATAGTCTCTCCATTTTTTTAAGGTCACAACTTGTGACCTTAAGAT
>JACQOX010000189.1 GCA_016202335.1 Deltaproteobacteria bacterium | reverse complement strand
TGATGACATGGGAAATGCCATCGACGTCAATACCGCGCGAAGCGATATCCGTGGCCACGAGAACGCGGCAACGTCCGGCGCGAAAGGCCTCCAGCGCCGCAGTGCGCGACCCTTGCGTTTTGTCGCCGTGAATGGCGCGCGATGAAATCTTATTTTTCTCGAGTTCACGCACTAAGCGATCAGCACCGTGTTTGGTTTTCGTAAAGACGATCACACGCTGGGTATCCGCAGATGCGCTCAAAATCTCCGCCAGCAGAGCTCGCTTATTGGGAGCATCCACAAAAAGAACGCGTTCATCGATCGCCACGGTATTTGAAGCCGTGGGAGCAACACGCACTTGCACAGGATCATTGAGAAGCCCTGAAGCAAGCTTCACGATCTCAGGCGCCATCGTGGCGGAAAAAAGCAGCGTCTGACGTTTTGCGGGGAGCGACGCGATGATGCGTTTCACATCGGGTAAAAAACCCATGTCGAGCATGCGATCAACTTCATCGAGCACAAAAACTTCCACGCCGGAAAGATTGGCACAGCGCTGTTCCATAAGATCCAAAAGTCTCCCCGGAGTTGCCACCAGAATATCAACACCGTGTGCCAAAGCCCTGACTTGAGGGCCTTGTCCCACGCCGCCGTACACCAGCGCGTGGTTGAGGTGGAGATAGCGACCATAGGTCTTAAAGCTCTGCCCCACTTGGGCTGCCAACTCGCGGGTCGGTGTCAGCACGAGGACACGTGAGCTCTTATGCGGAGCTTTTTTTCGTGCCAAATGAAGTTTCTGTAGGATCGGAATTGCGAAGGCCGCAGTTTTTCCTGTGCCCGTTTGGGCCGTGCCGATGAGATCTTTCCCTTCCAAAAGATGCGGAATGGCTTGAGACTGAATCGGCGTCGGTCGCTCATAGCCTTCAGCCTTGAGCGCTTTGGCGATCGGTTCGATCAGATTGAGTTCTTCAAACGAATGATTGTGCATAAAATCCTTTTTGTGAGGTCCACGAGGACCCAGAATGAGCGTCGGAGAGTCAACATGGACCTCCACGTGGACGCTTAAACGCTGCGATACAGCTATTATTTTTGTGATTCAAAACAGGAGAGAAAAACTGCGGGAGACCTTCTCAACAAAAACCGTTCCAAACCACCTTGCTTAAACTGGCGGCGCATATAGTCCGGATCGCATTCAGATAGCAAGCATTACTTTTCGGGATAGTGCGAAAACGCCAGTCGATTGCCGTCAGGATCTTCAAAATACAGGCTGTATGGACTTTCCCTGGAAATGGGGATTCCGGCCTGCAGGAGCCTTTCTTTCCAGGAATCCCGATCTGCTCGTTTGATTCCAAAAGCGACAACTTCAAGGCCGCTTTGGGGGATGGCCGACATTCCCCGTTTTTCGAGCATCAGCAGGGTTTCACCACAGCGATACCAAATCGCGCGAAGATTTTTGGCATCATCTAATTGACGCTCGCAGACCTCAAATTCCAGCACGAGACTGTAAAAAGTTTCTGCTGCGGAAAGCGACGTCACCGACAGGGCTATATGATGAAGGGTGAGATTCATTTAAAGAAGGGAAAAAAGTTCGGAAGTGGGAATCTGCTCTAGCGTCTTCAAGAAAAGGTCGTTCGCCGTCTGCTCCATACTCCGAAAGCCCATACGGCGGATCCCTTTGGCCTCCATTTCAAACCCAACGTCAACCGAGGTGCTTTGCCCTGCCCCGCGAATCAGATGAAATCGAATTTTGCTCACCGCTGTATTACTTCCCGTCACCAACTTTTTCTGCACCAGCGTTTGGAAGTCGAGGATATCGACCTGCACTTCGCTCGCACCCTTTTTCACGAGGTTCACACCGCAGACCTTGAAGATTTTCTGGATTTCTTTGCCAAACATCTCCGCGGGTGAAGGATCGGCATAGACTTTTACCTCTTGGCCGCTTTTCGTTTGGAGGCCAATCTCAGCAGTATCGCGTTTGTCTTCAACGCCTTTCCAAACAATCGACTTTCCCCTGCCCGGATTATCCTCACAAATCTTCTGGGCGAAATTGGCCGGCAACGTGATGTAGATGGTGTGGCCTTCCACGGCCTTGGCAGAGAGAGGCGTTAAGGAAAGCAAAAGGGAGAGTAAAAGGATTTGCTTCATCATGGCCCGGTCCATAAACGTCGGTCACGCATTTTTCAAATCAAATCGAACGCGCTTATGGAACCGTTGATGCCGTTGGAACCGTAAACAGCGAGCCGTCCCAGGAAATCAGGTTATTGGTCACCGCAGCACCGTCCGTCGAATCATTGTCATCGGTTCGACCATCGACGTTTTGATAGGTGAAATTGGCGGCTGTTTTGTCGCAGGTGAGCGTCGGGGCGTAAGTGATGGCCAATGAACGCGACGAATCCGTCGTCGCATCGACCACAAAAATGGTGTCGCTCTTCTTGAAACATTCGCGTTGAGCCTTCACCACTCCAGCTTTTCCTCCGGCAGGGCCCTGACCTGGCCCGGCCCAGTTGCAAATCATCTTGGTAATCCCGCCAACTCCGCTGGTTTCTGCAATGTCCGGTCCGAATCCAAAATAGCCGCAGCCTTCGGTTCCCGAGTTCGTAACCGTCACATCGAGCGCTCGGCTGTTGCCCCCGCGCGATCCAGCCTGCCAGGCAAAGGCATAGTTTCCCGTGCCGTCTTGTGGATTAAACGAAGCGATCTGATAATTGCCGTTGTTGGCCCACCCATTCTTCTTCGTGCCGTCGTGTTTATTTGTCAGGTCCACATTGCCCTGAGCGTCAAACGGCGCCGGTTCATCTGCGCCGCAGAATTCAGCGCGCTTGAGCACATAGGTGAGCGACGTCTCCGAACTTTTTGTATATTCAATCGAAAAGGCATCGAGGATGTCTGTCGTGGTCGGGCCTGAAAGCACATCTCCACAATTGCCGAGCCCAAAAAAATTCGCTGCAGTCGTATCATGGGCCATCTTCATATTAAGGCGGCCTTTATAGGTCGAATTGTCAGCAGTAGATTTTGGAATATGTTTGAGCGTCATCGTAAAGTTCGAGTTCTGCGCCGACTGCCCTGGAGGCGAGAAACTTACGGATCCCGTGATGCTCATGGTATACACCGGTCCATCCGAAGAATCGCTGGCATCGCGCGCAAGTGTAGCTGAAGTCACGGTCATGGGAATAGCATTGGTCGTCATGACATCCTGAGAAACAGTGGTGAGGTCTTCGGTCACGCCTTTTTCTGGAAGGCTTTTACCGGCCACATTGGCGCCACACAAAATCGCAGCCCCCATGTCAGTCGCCATGTTCACGTTGGTCATAATCTGTCCGACGACATAGTTCAATCGAGCTGCCACACAGGCCTCGCCGGTTGTTGATTCCGTGGCGGTCCAAATCCCCAGGTCACCGGACGGCATCTGTCCACTGGGACTCTGCCCGCCTGATGCATCGGGGTGGTTAGAATAGTTGATGGAGGGACCGTAGCAGGAGGCATACGGCGGTGATGCCGTCATGTCGAAACTAAAGGTGCAATCGCTCTTCTTGGTGCCATTGAGCAGATCCACCATGTGCTGTTTTTTTTCGGAAATTGTCGGGGGCTTGATGGTCGCTTTGACTGAAAGATTGCCAGAGGCCGTGGAGGATGCCGTCGGTGAAGTCACGGCCAGATCGCTCGGATAGGCCGTGGCCAAGGAGTTGGTGACATCCGTTGTGGTGGATCCACCAGAGGATCCGCTACTACCACAGCCGGAAATGAGTATGGCCAATGCCACAAGTGTGCCGATTTTTTTGTGATTTTGCATATATCCCCCTTTTGGCGACGTGTATTTACATTCTACACTCAAAGTCTATGTTGTTCATCATCTATGAAGAAAAATTTTTGGCAGGATAAATCTGCTCTCAACGGTTCAGAAGAGGCTGCAACGCGTTGAAGGCATAGCCCGTAAAAATAATGGCCAGCGTGGTGATCCCAAAAAAAGTAGCGATCAGCGGAATCCTCATCGCCCGGCGAAGCATGATGGCCTCGGGCACACTGAGCGCCGCAATGCCCATGAGGAACGCCAGCGCCGTTCCCAACGGAATCCCCTTTTGGAAGAGGGCCACGGCGATCGGGATGACCGCGGAACAGCTGCCATACAGCGGGACCCCGATGAGCGTCGCAATCGGCACGGAAAACGCGCCTGCGCGGTGCAAAACGCTCTGCACCGCTTCTTCCGGCACGTAGTTGTGAATCAAGGCGCCGACCCCCACGCCGACAAAAATCCAGATCCAAATCTTGCGAATGATCTGGGTGGCTTCATCGATCCCAAATAGCAGTCTGGATTTGAAATGATGATGCACCTGGGCTTCAGGCACGGCCTCACCTTCGACCATGTCAGGAACGAGGAAACGTTCCAATCGCATGCGCCCGAGAACCATGCCTGACACAATCCCGATCAGCATCCCGCTCGCGACATAGAGCAGCGTAATCTTCCAACCAAAGAACCCGAGCATCAAGACCACCAGGTACTCGTTGATAAGAGGAGAAGTGATCAAAAACGAAAACGTCACCCCCAGAGGAATCCCGGCTTTGAGAAATCCCAAAAACAGCGGAATGGAAGAACACGAACAAAACGGGGTTACGGCACCAAAGGTGGCTGCAAACACATTTCCCCAGCCACCGCGTTTCGTGAGCCAGCGGGCCACTTTATCATGCGGCAAATACGTCCGCAAAAAACCGATGACCGCGATCATCACGAAGAGCAGGAAGAAGATCTTGATCGAGTCGTAGAGAAAAAAATGAAACGCCTGTGCGAATCGATCTCCGGGATCTAATTGCATGACCCCAAACACCAACCAGTGGATGGATTTTAGCAGCATTTTCCGCCTTTGGATTTCGGCCCGCAGCAAGGTGCTTGTTTGGATTTTTCCACCATAGCTCGATCAATTTTTTCGATCAGCCGCTGCCAGAGGCTTTTCTTTTGAGCCGGTTCTTTCTTCACTTCTTTTGGTTCAGGGGAAATATTCATATGCTTCTCCTTTAATTTTTTATGAACATCGTTTTGACAGCATCGATTTGTTCCATGGCATTTTGGCTAAAATTTGCGCCATCAGGCAAAATCCCGTGAGCCCAGATCCTGTAAGACCGATGCCCACAAAAGCCGTGACCATCAAAAATCTCGCATCCAGGATAGATGCCAACAGCGAAAGAAGAATGATGAGACCTGCGGCGAGATGAACTTGACGAAAAAGCGGAATCGTAAGTTTTTTTCCGGCGACCACAGGCCTTCCCTGACGCTTCCACTCATCCATGCCGCCTTCAAAGACTTCACAGATGATATCCGCCTGACAAAGCCGTTCCTGTGCAAGCTTGGCGCGTTTTCCGCGCTGACACATCACACACACTTTTTTCCCTTTGAGTATGCCGAGGAAAGGCCTGATGCTCTCTTCGAGATTCGATAACGGAACATGGAGTGCCCGTTCAATGCGTTCCGCATCAAATTCATCCTTTTCACGAACATCGATGATGATTTCTTCCATATATTCTCCTTAACAAAACAGACGACACAGCGTTTTTAAGAGTTCTTTGGTTCGCGCATCCACGATAAAGTACGATGTGAATTGCCCATCTCGCTCGGCATCGATGATCCCCTCCAGCTTCATCCGTCCCAAAAATTGCGACATCAGGGACTGGGAGGAACCACAGCACCCGACCAACTCGCCCACGTTTTTCTTGCCGTCGGCCAAATGGCAGAGGATCTGCAATCGCACCGGATGGGCCAGGGTCTTGAGCAGCTTCGCCGCTTCGCAGGATTCCTGGATGAGCTCTTTC
>JACQOX010000188.1 GCA_016202335.1 Deltaproteobacteria bacterium | reverse complement strand
TTGGTATCCTGATATTCGTCGACAAAGAGATGGCGAAAACGCTCTTGGTACATGTGGAGAATGTCGGGATGCGAAGTGAAAAGATGAAGCGTCATCGTTTCCAATGCTTGGAAATCGAGTTGCCCAGCGTCATGGAAATATCTTTGGAGTTCATCGCAGGCTTTCGTGAAACAGTGAGTAACCGCTGTGAGCAATGGTTGATCCTCGGGAGATCCTAGAGTGCCGTGGGAAAACAATTGCTGAGAATGCCAACGAAAGGCCATCAAGTCTTCGAGGAGACCGATGACGTTGCGAAATTCCAAGGCTTCGACGAGCAGCGCGGCATGTTCATTTCCGGTTTCCAACAGTGAAAGAAATGTTGTCTGAGCGGCTTGGTGTGTCAGCAGGCGCCCGGCACCTTCATCCAAAATGCGAAATTGAGGATTTATATGAAGCAGAGAAGCGTGACGGCTCAGGATCCGGGTGCAAAAGGCATGGAAAGTTCCGATCCATGCGTCGGTGAGTGAAGTCTTCAGAGCCTGTGGTAGGTGCTGCGACAGTCGGTGTTTTAATTCGCCAGCCGCTTTTTCGGTGAAGGTAATGATGAGCAATTTTTCAAACGGGACTCCGGCCTGTATAGCGCGAAGGCAGCGTTCGACAAGGACGCTGGTTTTTCCTGAGCCGGCGGCAGCGATGACTGCTACTGATTGATCGATGGACGATGCGGCTTCGAGTTGTGATTCCGTGAGTTCCATTTATTCCTTCCGACAAATATTTTTAAAATGACAGTGCTGGCAGGCCTTGCCCTCTTTGGGTGCAAATTGGCCGTGGCGGATGAGGGCAATGATCTCGCCGGCTTTTTGCATCGAGGTCTGCGACAACTCTTCCCACTGATCTTCGTCCAATAAGCTGTGCGAGCGGTTTCCCAATTCATAATGAATGCCGTTCAATGATTTTTTCACGAAGCCGTGTTTTTTCTCAGCGACCATGACGGAGTAAAGCAGACCGCCGAGCGGAGTCGCGTTTTTGAGGAGGAGGCTTCGCACGGCTTCGGTGTAGAGGGGGATTTGAAAGTGTTCGCCGTTTTTGATTTTGTTTCGAAGGCTTTCAATGGTGCGGCCCGTTTTGTAATCGATGATCAAAAAAGAGGACCCGTCTTTGGAAACATCGATGCGATCGACGCGGCCCTGGATCAGGGCCGGAACGTCATCGGGCACCGGAAGTCGAAAGGCCGAGTCTTCCGAAGAACCGAAATTCCATTCGAAGGCCTTTGGGATGAGCGGATTTTCAAGTTTCCGGTGCATCTCGAGTTCCGCCATGACGACGTTTTCAACCGTGGCCTGGATGTCTTTGCGTTGGAAGGTGCGAAGCGCCAGGGAGGTGTTGTTAAAAAGATCGCTGTGCTTTTGAAACGCTGCTTCCACAAGCGAAGCAATTATGTTGCGAGCTTCTGACACAGAAGTTGGATCCAGGCAGACATTTTCAAAACGCGTGAAGTGTTTTTGGAAAAAATCTTCCAGGATGGTGTGGATGATGGTGCCACGGTCGTTGGGTTTCAATTCATGGGTGAGCTCATCTTCTTCTTCGATGCCGAGGACGCGTTCGATGAAAAAGCGCATCGGACATTCAGCATAGCTTTCAAGTCGCGATGGGCTAAAATGCCCGCGCGAAAATCGATCGCGGACGAGTTGCTTCGCATGAGGATTGGAAATGATGCCGTGAAATTCAGGATGAACGACCGATCCGTGAATGCGTTCTTGTTCGATCGCGATACGCGTTGCCAGTGATTCAACCACGTTTTGTTTTTTCGGGGTTGAGATGAATTGGGGACCCACAAAAATGGGGACGCCGAGCCCTTCCAGAAAGCTCGATGGCATCTGTTCTTTTCCCTTCGCGTCACAGGCGGCAAAGGACAGAATCACTTCTTGTTCCGCTTTGGCGACCATCCTTTGCCACTGGTAATGCTGAATGGCCAAAGCCCGCGACGGTTCTGGAAAGAGCGTTGCCAAAAGTCGATTTGGGGCAGGCCCGAGCTCATCCTGTTCGGTGAAAAACAGCCGCGTGGAATATTGCGGTGTTTTATTTTCACACATTTCTGGGATGAGCAGCCGCGTCGCCCACGACGGCAGGCCATGCTCAAGGGATCGGACGCGGCACGGAAGTTCAGCAAAAAGATGGTCGCTCGCGGTGGCATCGCGCAGTTCCTGATGCAGAAAATCGATGAACAGACGACGTGAAATCAACGGACCGATGTGCTCATTGGTGTTCAAAGAGGAAGTCAAAATATCGTCGAGGATGGAGAGCAATGCGAGGCTTCGCGCTGCAGGGCCTCGCAGGCCTTCATCTTTCAGATGTTTACGCCAGTGATGGAATGCTGCATCTTGGCGAAGATTTTGCTGAAGCTCATGTGAAAATGCCGGAAGCGACGCGTGATAAGGAAGGCTTCGAAAGTGAGTAGCAAAAAACCTCGCGAGTGCAGGCGAAAGGCGTTGAAGGGGATATCCTTCCGCAAGGAACGACAAGGTCAAAGCAAAGTCTGAGTGCACAGCAGTGCAGAGCACCGTATCCCGGATTTCATCTCCCGGAAGCCCCATGAGTTCCTGCATATGGAATTTTGCTTCTTCGAGCGGCGAGCGCAATTTGATGACATGGATGAGCGCCGACGAGAATGGTGGGGGAGAGAGTTGTTCCCGACGTGTTGTTATTTCAGCAAAGGCTTCGGTCACTTCTTCGGTAAGTTTTTCAATTCCTTTTCCCGAAGGGAGTGAAAGGGTGATGTCGATATCAGGATGCGATGTCGTTATGCATGTTATGATCTGTTCCACGGTAGGCGAAAGGGGAAAAAATCCGTCAAAGAAAATCGCTTTTCCCAATGGTATTTTTTTACCTTTGATCGCTTGAACCGCTTTCTCGTAGAGATCGCCCTCGTCCAAAAATCCGCGGCGATCGTGCTCTTCTTGATAGCAGGTGAACAGATTCAGCAGGTCAAATTCTTTGAGTCCACCACAGGTTTCGAGCATGCGGTGAAGTGAGGCAGGAGAAACGAAATTACGTTTTAAGGTAAGAAGAGTTGAAGCGGTCTCATGGGCAACGGCAAACGATAATGAAGTTTTTTCAAAATGTCGAAGCTCCTGCTGCTGTAAGAGCTCGTGGCAGCGGAGAGCGACCTGCGATTTTCGAAGCAGAGGAAGTGATTCCGGAACAAGGAGTCGAATGAACGACGCAAAGGACAGAAACGCTTCTCCCGCAAGTGCCGCGCCCTGCGAAGCATATTTCTCGAGAAACACTCGCCGCAAATCGCGAGCATTGCTTTCATGGGGGACGATGTAGAGTGCTTTTCCTCGTTGGAGTGCGGCGGCAAAGCGTTCAAGGAGTTTGGTGGTTTTTCCGGATCCAATGGGACCCGTGACGAGCGTAAGCGACATGGAAATTGGTATGAAGAGACGGGCTGGAGGTGTCAAGCGATCAGCGAAGTGTAGCTTTTACTCCACGGTACACATACGCAATTCCACCAGACAGCGATTGAACTTCGATATGATCAAAGGCTTTAGTTTCCTGCATCATCTCCACAAAATGTTGACCACACGGAAATTCTGCCGATGATTTTTCCAGATAAACGTACGCGTCTTTTTTCTGGGTGATCATACCGCCAAAACAGGGCAATACATGACGCGAATAGAGTGCATAGATTGATTTCCAAAGAGGGAGTGTTGGTTGCCCGAATTCAAGCACGATGACAGCTCCTCCAGGCTTCAGCACGCGCGCCATCTCTGAAAGTCCACGCACCGGATCGGCGACGTTGCGGATGCCGAAGGCAATGCTCGTGATGTCGAACGAAGCGTCGGCATACGGCAGGTTCATGATGTCGGCTTTTTCGAACGTGATATCGATCTTTCCCTTCGCAGCTTTTTCCTTCGCAACCTTGAGCATCTGTTCGCTGAAATCAGCGCCGATGACGCGACCTTGTGTGCCGATTTTGGTCTTGAAGCGAAAGGCCAGATCGCCGGTGCCGGTGGCGCAGTCCAGAATGGTATTTCCCGATTGAGCACCGCTCAAGCGGATGAGCCGTTGTTTCCAGAGGTGATGAATTCCAAAGGAAAGAATGCTGTTCGCCGCGTCGTAGCCTTGGGCGATAGAGTTGAACATGGTTTGAATTTTCCCCGGATCCGGACCTTGGATCATGCCAGCCTCAAGATGGGCCGGTCGATGGCTTGTCCAAGTTTTTCCACGCGTGATAGGATGCGTGCGAGATCTTCGCCGTCGATGGCCTGATGGCCGTCGGAGAGTGAAGCCGCGGCATTGGGATGCATTTCAATGAGCAGTCCATCCGCGCCAGCAGCGATGGCTGCGAGCGACATGGGTTCGATGAGATCGCGGCGTCCGGTGGCATGCGAAGGGTCCACGATGACCGGCAAGGTGGAGTGTTGTTTCACAAAGGCGACGGCTGATAAATCCAAGGTATTTCGTGTTGCACGTTCGAACGTTCGAATCCCGCGCTCACATAAAATGACATTGGGATTGCCGCTGCTTTCGATATATTCGGCAGCGAGCAGCCATTCTTCGATGCTGGCGGAAAAGGAGCGCTTCAGCAACACGGGTTTTGAAGTTTTGCCGAGTTCTTTGAGGAGCGGATAATTGTACATGTTTCGCGTTCCGACCTGAAAGACATCGATGATACTGATCATACCTTCGATCTGGCGCGGATCGGTGATCTCAGAGACGAGCGGCATCCCGAGTTTTTTGCGCACTGACTCAGCGATGGCCAGCGCCGGATCTCCCAGCCCTTGAAAAGATTGGGGATGGGTGCGGAGTTTGTAAATGCCGCCGCGAAGCAGATGAGCGCCGGCTTTTTTGGCCTGGGAAGCTGCTTCTAAGAACTGTGCTTCAGATTCAATGGAGCAGGGACCCGCGATGATGGCGATCGCGGGACCGCCAATGGTCACCTGGCCTATCTGGATTTGACGGGTTGACTTGGTCATGGAGCGCATCTAGAGCAGGGGCCACCTTGAATGCAATGCCCTTTTTACGATGAGCCATCTTACGTTTCTTCATTCCGGTGCTCTTTTAGGCGTCCATCCCGATCGCTTCGTGGTGGGGATAGGCCCCTTTGAAGCACTGCCCGACCGCAGAGCCGATGAGGCTGCATTTTATTGCTCGGACTTTTTTCTGCATGATCCGAAGCCATGGAAACATCCGCGCGAATGGGTTGAGGTGAATGCCCTGGAACTCCGTCATTTCCTGCGCGAGGTGGGAACGATGCCATCGGTGCAGTGGCAAGCGCCTCGAAAGGATCTGTTTGAACAGCAATTTTTAGCGCTCCAAAAGCTCCTTGAGCAGGGGCTGCTGACCAAAGGGGTTCCGGTTGTTTTTGAACGTGGCCAGATGTGCGGCGCATTTCCTCTTGGTCGTATTTTGAAGCGAATCTGCGTGGGGAGTTCGGAATTTTATCCGTATGGCATATGGGATGAACACCAGGGGATGCTCGGCGCTACGCCGGAAATGCTCATTTCTCAGCAAGACAGCCATCAGTTGAAAACGATGGCTCTCGCAGGAACGGCGTCTTCTCCCGATTTTTTTACAGATAAAGAAAAATGCGAACATCAGATCGTGATTGACGATATCGTCGAGTCATTGGCTTGTTTCGGTGCGTGCCAAAGAGGGGAAGCGGAATGCATCCCCTTTGGAAAGATTCATCATTTGAAAACGGATCTTTCGATTCACGTGAAAAATTTTCTCGATCTCAAAGAGGTCGTAGAAAAACTTCATCCCACTGCAGCGCTCGGTGCGTCGCCACGGAAGCCAGGATGGGATTGGCTTTGTGAGCAAGAAGCTCTGGAGCAGAGGGGGCGCTTTGGAGCGCCTTTTGGATTCGCTTGGCCCGATGGCCGATCGATGGCGGTGGTGGCCATTCGCAGCATGGAATGGCAGGGTTGCGACGTGCGCATTGGTTCCGGGTGTGGTGTGGTCGAGGGCAGCCAGTTTGATGCGGAATGGGAAGAGTTGCGCCTCAAGCGACAGATGGTCAAGGAGCTCCTGTGGGAAACATCCACCGTGCACGCGAAATAATTTCCGCCCTCAAAGAACTTGGTGTCTACGAATTCGTGGTCTGCGCTGGCGCGCGCAACAGTCCTCTGGCCGTGGTGCTTTCTGCCTCTTCTGAAAAACTTTGGTTTCATTTTGAAGAAAGATCGGCGGCGTTCTTTGCTCTGGGCCGCGCGAGGAATGTGCATCAACCCGTGGCGATTGTGACGACATCAGGTACTGCGGCGGCAGAGCTTTTGCCGGCGACGATTGAAGCGTATTACTCAGGTGTGCCGCTCGTACTTGTCACTGCGGATCGGCCCAAACGCTTTCGCGGAACCGGTGCGCCGCAGACGATCGATCAAACCCACCTTTTTTCTTCTTATGTTCAAGCGAAGGTCGATGTGGATGTCCAAGAAGTGTTTGAGCTTCCACCTTGGGATGGGTCGGCTCCGATGCAGGTGAATGTGTGTTTTGATGAGCCGCTTATTGATGTCGATTCTATTCCCCTCCTTTGTAAGGAGGGGCAGGGGGAGGTAGATCTACCCCACCCAACCCTCCCCTTACAAAGGGGAGGGGGAACGTGTCCCCGCGCGATGAACAGTTTTCAGATGAACATTGCTGTCAGCTCTTTCCTCAATCAAAGTCAGACGCCTCTCGTGATTCTTGGAATGCTTGAATCAGAAGACAGAGTTCCGGTGTGTCAGTTCCTGCAGAAATTAAATGCGCCCATCTACGCCGAAGCGCAATCGGGGCTTCGCGAATCGCCAGAACTCGCTGACCTTATCCTCCGCAGTGGAGAAATGATTCTTGAGAGAGGTTCTTTCGATGCGGTGTTGCGGATCGGCGGCGTGCCGACGACGCGCTTTTGGCGAGATCTCGAAACGAAATATGCTCCTCTTCCAGTAGTCTCAATAAGCACATTGCCATTTTCTGGTCTTGCGCGCGAATCTCAATACTTCCAACTTTCAACATATGATGACTTGAATGACATTCATGCCAACGTCAGTCCACGACGAGAATTGCGGGCTCTTGATCGCGAAAGACATCAGAAACTTTTGCATCTTTTCGAACGCTATCCGAGCTCTGAGCCAGCGCTTGTTTATCACCTTTCTCGTCAAATCCCGAAAGGCTCGCATGTGTATGTTGGCAATAGCCTGCCGATTCGAGAGTGGGACCTGGCGGCGACGTATGAGTCAAAAGCTTTTGATGTGACCGCAAGTCGCGGTGCTAATGGTATCGACGGCCAGCTTTCGACGTTTCTTGGACTCTGTCGCTCTGATCGTGAAAACTGGGGCATCTTCGGCGATTTGACGACGCTCTATGATTTGGCGGGGCCGTGGGTGCTCCAACATATGGAAGCGATGAACATCCGAATCGTGGTCATTAATAACGGCGGCGGAAAAATCTTCGATCGCATGTTTGAAGAAAAGAAACTGCTGAACGAACATCGTCTTTCCTTTGAGCCGTGGGCCAGAATGTGGGGATTGCAGTATGAACGGTGGAATACAATTCCTGAGCGTATTTCAGAGCATCGCCACGCGATTTTTGAACTCATTCCCGATAGCCCACAGACGCGAGGCTTTTGGGATGCCTACGAGGTATTATGATATATTGCCTCCACGGTTTTCTTGGGTCTCCGGCTGACTTCGATGATTTTGATTTTGGTGTGAGAACCCATGCGGTCAATTTGTACCAACAAGTTGAAGGGTTTGATGTTTGGTCGCGTAAATTTACAGAGGAAGTTTCTGCGAATGATCGCGCTCCGATTTTATTAGGCTATTCGATGGGCGGAAGGCTCGCGCTCCATGCACTGCTGGCGCGTCCAAAATTATGGAAGGCAGCGATCATTGTTTCCGCGCATCTGGGTTTGAAAGATGAAGCTCTCCGAAAGCAGCGACGGGCATCGGATGAAGTGTGGGCGCAGCGCTTCTTGAATGAACCGTGGGATGAGGTTGCAGCGGCCTGGGAATTACAACCGGTCTTGAGCGGAATAAAAAAGGTGAGAGAAGAAGTAAGCTATCAACGCCCACAGATCGCAGCCTCGCTTCGACAATGGTCGCTTTGGCAGCAGGAGCATCTTGGCGACAGATTAGCAAAGATTGAATGTCCCATTTTGTGGATTGCCGGTGAACGGGATGAACGCTATGTGAAAGAGGCTCGCGATGCGGTGAAGAAGTTGCCATCAGCTGAGCTATGGCTGGCAGAAGGTTGCGGTCATCGGGTGTTATGGGAAAGGCCGAGAGAGTTTGAAGAAAAGGTGAAGAACTTTTTACAGGAGAATGCATGAAGAAAGAAATGTGGAATTCAATGAAGTCCTTTGAAGACATCAAGCTTGAACGAACCGAGGATGGTATCGCGAAGATTACGATCAACCGCCCAGAAGTTCGCAATGCGTTTCGACCTCTCACCGTCAAAGAAATGCGCGAGGCCTTTGAAATGGTGCGCGATGATCCAGACGTGGGTGTCGTCATTCTCACGGGTGAAGGCAAAGATGCTTTTTGTTCCGGCGGCGACCAACGTGTGCGCGGCGATGCGGGTTACGTGGGAAGCGATGGCATTCCACGGCTTAACATTCTCGACGTTCAGAAACAAATTCGCAGCATGCCAAAACCAGTGGTGGCAATGGTTGCAGGTTACGCCATTGGCGGCGGGCATGTCCTGCATGTGGTGTGTGATCTCACGATTGCGGCTGACAATGCGCGCTTTGGTCAAACCGGTCCCAAGGTAGGATCCTTTGATGGCGGCCTGGGAGCAAGTTATCTGGCTCGCGTGGTAGGCCAGAAAAAGGCGCGCGAAATTTGGTATCTCTGTCGTCAGTACGATGCACGCGAAGCCATGGACATGGGGCTCGTCAATAAAGTGGTGCCACTGGACCAGCTTGAAGAAGAAACACTTCTGTGGTGCCGAGAAATGCTGCAGCACTCGCCGCTGGCGCTGCGGTGTCTCAAATCTGCGCTCAACGCAGACTGCGACGGCCAGATGGGACTGCTTGATTTCGCGGGCAATGCGACGCTTCTTTACTACATGAGCGAAGAAGCCAAGGAAGGAAAGAAAGCCTACCTTGAAAAGCGCAAGCCCAACTTCAAGAAATTTCCACGGGTTCCCTAATGCTGCGCCCATGGATCCTCGCCATTCGTCCTAAAACTCTGACTGCTGCCATCGCCCCGGTGATGGTTGGATCTGCATTGGCATGGAAAGCTTCTTCGACCGTGTTTTCATGGTGGATTGCGTTGATCACTCTTGTCGGGGCCATCTTTATTCAGATCGGAACCAATCTCTTCAATGATGTGCTCGATTACGAAAAGGGCACGGATACCGCAGAGCGGCTTGGGCCAAAGCGGGTTGTGCAAAGTGGACTGCTGTCGCCTTGCGCTGTGCGACGTGCAGCGTATTTGAGTTTCGTGATGGCACTCGGTTTTGGAATTCCGCTCGTTGCTGTGGGCGGCTGGCCGATTGTTGCGATCGGAATGTTGTCCCTTCTCTGCGGCTACGCTTATACCGGTGGGCCGTTTTCACTTTCCTACACTGGGACCGCGGAAATCTTTGTCATTCTTTTCTTTGGCGTCATCGCTGTTTCAGGAACTTTTTTCCTCCAGACAAAATCCATCTCGCCAGATGCTATCCTCGCTGGCCTCCAAGTAGGACTTCTGGCGACTCTACTGTTAGCGATCAATAATGCCCGCGATCGACAGGGCGATGCGAAATCGAAAAAGAAAACGCTCGCCGTTCGCTTTGGACAGCGCTTTGCAACCTGCGAAGTTATTTTTCTGTGTTTGATGCCATTTATGCTGACGTTATTTTTCCTGAAAAATCATACTCAGGCTGCACTTTTCCCATGGCTCGCATCCCCCTTGGCTGGAATTATTGTTTATAAAACGGTCATTCTTCCACCTGGTCGGAAATACAACGATTTGCTTGGTAAAGCGGCGGGGCTTCATCTTCTTTTTAGCCTTCTTTTGAGCATTGGATTCATATGGGATTGAAACTTTGGATCAGTGAATACGAGCTTCATCTTCGCGCTCATGGAGTGCGCCGTGGCGCGCTCATTCGCCTCGAAGAATCCGGGATCGGTGTTGGCTTTGCGGATTGTCACCCTTGGGTGGAACGCGGCGACTTGCCGCTCCATCAACAGCTCAAGATGCTGGCGGTATTTAAGCAAACCCCGCTCACCGAGCGTACACTGTTCTTTGCGCGTATCGATGCGGCAGCGCGAAAAGCTGGGCGTGGCCTCTTCGAAGGATTGACGATCCCAAAGAGTCACTGGCTGGTGATGAAATGTGATGCTCATCTCAGTTGCGAAATTGAATCTGCTGCAGCTCACGGCTTTGAATTGCTGAAAATAAAAATCGGCGATTCGGAAAATGACATCAAACATTTGGATGAAGTGGTCCCACTCTTGCAAAAATTGAATCTCAAGCTGCGCCTCGACGCCAATGGGAAATTCAATGCTGATCAGTTCGAGGCCTTATTGTCGAAATGCTCGGCTTCACTTCATGAACGCATCGATTTCTTGGAAGATCCTACACCTTTTCATGCCAAAGAATGGTCTGCCATTTCAAAAACATTTGGAGTGCGACTTGCACGTGATCTCGGCGATGCTACGGAATGGATCTTAGAGAGCGCAGCAAAGAGCACCGTCGTATTGAAGCCTGCGATTGAGAATCCATTGCCCATTCTTCCTACGGCGATCAAAAGACAGAGCGAAGTGGTCATCACGTCATATCTTGATCATCCTTTAGGCCAACTTGGAGCTGCCTATTCAGCAGCGGTTGCACTTCGGAACTCTCCGGATGTTATTTCAACCTGCGGGCTTGCGAGTCACCTGGTTTATGAATCAAATACTTTTTCAGAACAATTGAACCTCAACGGTTCCGTCCTTGTCCCTCCAAAGGGCACTGGCTTTGGTTTTGACGATGAACTAGATAAACTCTCATGGACCCGACTTTCATAGACTGGCATTCTGCTGCAACGCATCTCTTTACGAATCCGCGATGCTCTGCAGAAGTAAAAAATCGTTTCGAACGACTTTATACTGCTGCACCAAAACTTTCTGGTCACATCTGGCTGCCGACTTCTGGGACGACGGGAAAAATGAAACTCGTTGCGCTTTCGAAACCAGCTTTCCTTGCGTCGGCAGAAGCCGTCAACGCACACCTTGAGAGTGACTCAACAGACAATTGGCTTCTTACGTTGCCGCTGTTTCATGTTGGTGGATTGGGAATCTTGGCTCGCGCCCACTTGAGTGGTGCGCAAGTAACTCTGCTTGAAAGTTGGGACACCGATGAATTTTATAAAAGGCTTACGCGACAAAAATGTACACTGACATCGCTCGTGCCAACACAAGTGTTTGATCTAGCACAGCGAAAACTGCTGGCGCCATCGCATCTGCGTGGCATCATCGTTGGCGGCGGGGCATTGTCCGACAGGCTTTACACGCGAACACGCGAATTAGGTTGGAATCTTCTCCCCAGTTATGGGCTGACCGAATGTGCTTCCCAGGTGGCGACCGCCACATTGGCGGACCATCGGTTGAAAATCTTAAATCATATTCAGGTTCGATGTAGTCAGGATGGCTTCCTTCAGTTCAAAGGTGATTCACTGCTGATGGGATATATTGCAGAAAATGAAAAAGGCATCCCTGCATTCGTTGATCCTAAAATTGACGGTTGGTTCACCTCCGAAGATCGCGGACGAATCGAAGATGATTTTCTGATCTTCGAAGGGCGGGCAGGAGAAATGGTGAAGGTCGGCGGGGAAAACGTTGACCTCGCTTCGTTGGAAAATGTTTTACAGGGCGTCCTTCTTGAACAGGTGTTCTCAGGAGATGCTGCCATCGTGGCGCTACCAGACGAACGATTGGGAACGACGATTCATCTCGTGTATACGAATAATAAAGGCATCAAAGAGGTTGTTGATAAATTTAACGCCTGCGTCCTTCCCTTCGAACGCATACGCCATGTGCATTATTTGGCGCGCATTCCACGATCTTCGCTTGGGAAGGTGTTAAAGAAGGACCTGAAAAGAATGATTTAAAATGCATTAAAAACGCCATTTAGGAAGAATCCAAATTTTTTTGATGGGAAATAGCAACATTCCCAAATCTACGTCGATAATAAGACTGTGTGTGCCGTATGACCCATTGAACAAATAAGGAGGTTTTTTATGGCTGGTGAGGATAAAAAAGTAGTTGGATATGGATTGAGAGTTTTTCAGCTTCCCCCGGGAGTCTGTTCTGAAGATTACGTTCAACAGGAATGCGGTAAACATACCGAAATTTCTCTCGAAGATTGTCGCAAACTCATTGCTGGCGATTGCTTCGAAAAAGAGCAACTTCAAGGTTGTCCACAGCGCTTCAAGAGAATGAGTTGCATGCGTGATAACTCTGGAGAATATCCCATTAGCCTTTTTTCCGACGCTGCTGATATCATACGCGTCAACGGTGAAACGAAAAATAACTACTGCCATTCAGAATTTTCAGGATTTAGCTTTAGAATGGGCATTTCAAGTGAAGATCTTGGCAGTTCTATGTCCATTTGGAGTTATGATGCGACGATACCCTATACACCATCTGATCCCCGGAATGCGCAAGTATACAGATTATGCAACATGAGGGATGTCTACGTTGGCGATATGGACAAGGATGGATATGAAGATGTTGTTGTCGTTATGGGGAGTAAGGCAACCGCAACAGAAATGAAACACTACACTCTTCGTCCCGATAACCTTCACGAGACGTCAATATTTGTCTTTCTTGGAATCCCAGATGACCCATCAACAACAACTGAGACACCATTCCCCAATTTAAATAGCTACAAGCCTAGCCCAATGTATCAACTTAACGCTTCAGACGATGCGTGCATGCCTACTCAAACCTCTTATGAGGATCAGGTTTGCACTGAGATCCCGAAAAAGAGCGAGGATGATAACGGTGGATGTCAATGCGTCAAGAGAGATAATACCTTTCAAGATTTTATCTGGGCCGTAAAGTATCTCTATAGAGTGGCAACAAATTAGGTTGTGTCCTCAGCTATAATCGATGAAATAGACTTTTTTCCCTTGGCCCACTTTTTCAGGAAAGTGGGTCTTTTTTTATGAGGAACGCGCCACAGATTGTCACTTGTAGTGGCGCAGCATGCTGCGCCCGTTTTCGATGAATTCTGATCCAAAATATCCTTGTGTAACTATCTGTACTCGCAAGCGAGAATGCCTGTTCGGGGAGATTGAAAAGGGAGAAATGCGACTGAATGACATAGGTCGAGTGGTGGTTGATGAATGGTT
>JACQOX010000012.1 GCA_016202335.1 Deltaproteobacteria bacterium | reverse complement strand
TACTGATTGGCGTCGTCTTGTGGGTGATCGTGTCAAAAAAAGTGGCGGATCCACTTGCTTTTTTAATCGGGATATCCTTATTAGTCGCGCTCGTTTTGGCAAAAGAGCTTTTTCCGAAGGGATAATTCGTGTTTTCTTTATTTGTTTGGCTCGCAGAAAAATTTGGTTTTTCGGCCCACGCGGTAGAGCCGTATGTCCATGTGATCACAGCCATATTTGTGGCACTCGTCATCACCGGGATTTCGCTTGCATGCTACCGCAAACTCAAACACACCGAACAGTGCCTCGTTCCCGAGAAAAAACCCACGCTCCCCGGCATCTTCGAATTGGTGATGGAGCTCGTGCTCGGCCTCATGCGCGATATCATGGGTGAACGCGCAGAGAAATACTTCCCTCTGATCGGCTCACTGTTCATTTATCTGCTGGTTTCGAACCTTTTGGGCGTGATCCCCGGCTTTATGCCGCCCACGGACAATATCAACACGAATTTGGCCTGCGCCCTCACCGTCTTTCTTTATTATAATGCGGTCGGCATCAAGGAACAGGGCTGGAAGAATTACTTGAAACACCTGGCCGGCCCAGTGCTGTGGCTCGCACCGCTCATGATGACCATTGAGCTCATCAGCCACATCGTTCGTCCGATTTCCCTGTCGATCCGTTTGTTCGGCAACATCAGCGGCGATCATTTGGTGCTGGAAATCTTCAGCAGGCTCGTGCCCATTGGCGTGCCGATCATCTTTATGGCGCTCGGCGTTTTTGTGGCGTTTATTCAGGCATTTGTCTTTACTCTTTTGTCGATGGTCTATATTGCGCTCGCCACCGATCACGGCCACGAGGAACATCATCACGAAACGGCTCACCATTCATAACAACCATTTCATTATAAAGAGGAGGAAGGATGAAGAAAGGATTCGTACGACTCGCAGGACTGCTCGCCCCAACACTGATCACTGCCGCTGCTTTTGCTGAAGAAGTGGCTTCCACCCATACCGCTGCCAGTGGAAACACCGGTTTTGCGTTGGCCATCGCCGCTGGTTTTGCGATTGGCGTCGCCGCCCTTGGTGGTGCCCTCGGTCAGGGTCGCGCCGCAACGGCAGCCCTTGAAGGCATTGCCCGTAACCCGGACGCCGCTGCCAAGATCCAAACCCCGATGATTATTGCGCTTGCACTCATCGAATCACTCGTGATCTACGCCTTGGTCATCGCGTTTTTGTTGATGGGTAAAATTTAATACGAACCAACTGCTATAACGGGGTTGGCGCGCCTGTAGCTCAGTGGATTAGAGCATCAGACTACGAATCTGAGGGTCGTAGGTTCAAATCCTGCCAGGCGCGCCAACCCCGTTATCATTTTAAGCGCCCGTAGCTCAGTGCTTTTTATCGCCAACTTGCAGTAACTCTGACTCTTCGCTCATTTTTGAGAACGCAGCGTAACGAACCATATTCCGTCTCGTTCGACAAACGATTCTATCTGGAACCGATCTACGGCAGCGCTTTCGATTTCCGACTTCAAAGCTCCGGGGTTTGAACCTTTGAACCTTCCCATCCATTCCACCACACCTTGTGTGGAACGCGAAGGAATCACCTCGTTGATCTTTGGCGATTTATTCAGACTGCGAACCATTGCCTGAACATCGACGTAGGCACTCGAACCCACGATGATGAGTTGAAAGGGAATCTCAACATTCGAGCTCTGCGCAAAAGTCGCTGACAATAAACTTAGCTGGAATAAAATAATACTGATGATGCCGAAAATTACGCTGCGGGTGCTATTCATATTATCCTAAAACAGAAAACGCTTCGATGCGCTCAAATTCCAGCATCGCACGGTCGTCGGCATCGATAATCACAATGGTCCCCAAGTCCACGTCAACACTATCGAGCAATCCCGCGTAACAAATGCCAAAGGCGATGACTTCCACTTTTTTGCCCCGGGCCTTGAGGAGCCCTTCGATCATGGGATCTTCGGCAATGGCGGCATCGATTTCGGAAACAGGCTTTTTCTTTTTCATAAAACCTTTATTGAAATAAGGACATCTCTTCTGCAAGCGGTAATGCCGTCAATTCTTTCACGGCATTTTGGGGATGCAGCTTGCCGTGTAAAATCCGATGGACCGCATCGCAGATGGGAAGATGCAGTCGATGCTTTCGACTGAGCTTGGCTACAGCTTTGGAGGTTTCCATGCCTTCCGCAATCATATGCCCGCCGAGCACGAGATCGACGCGCTTACCGCTGCCAATGGCCTTTCCCACGCGATAGTTCCGCGAAAGCTCGCCGGTGCAGGTGAGCACCAAATCCCCCAGACCAGAAAGCCCCGCAAATGTCAGCGGCTTGGCCCCCAGCACCATGCCGATCTTGATCATTTCATAAACACCGCGGGTGATGATCGCTGCCCGCGTGTTGTGGCCAAGTCGAAGTCCGGCGGCACAGCCAGCGGCAATGGCGATGATGTTTTTTATCGCCCCCCCGACCTGCACGCCGATCACATCTTGGCTCCGAAAGGGAAGAAACGTCGGCGTCCGAAACAGATTTTGGATGGTCTGCACATGCTCATCGTCGGACCCAGCAATGACGACCGAGGTGGGAAGACCTTTAGCCACTTCTTCCGCAAAGCTTGGACCCGAGAGGACCATGCGTTGGCGTTTGGGATGCGTTGGTAAACAATCATCCAGCACTTGGCTCATCAATTTTAAACTTTTGGGTTCAATGCCCTTCGTACAGCTCACGAGCAGACTTTCTTTCTTCAAGAATCGCGCCGCCTTTTTCCAGACACTGCGTAGCGCCTGCGACGGAACAACGGACACGACGACATCCGCAGCGTGGAGTGCTTTTTTCAGGTCATGTTCAGCGGTAAGGTACTCGGGAAGTCGAAACTTGGGCAAAAAATAAGGATTGCGGTGGCGTTTATTGATCCCTTCGGCCACCTCCTTTTCATGCGCCCACAGCACGACATGATCTGCTTTTGCGGCGAGATGCTTCGCCAGAGCCGTGCCCCAATTGCCTGCGCCGATGATCGCAATGTTCATGGTGAAAGATGATGACTCAAGCGAAGTTTGATTGCAAACAAGATCCTGCCAGAGGTATGTCGAAAATGGAGGACATTGCTGCTATGCTTGAACGTCGCCAATATCCACGGCTCGATTATCGTTGTCCCGTCATCGTCCGCCATCAGGGAAAATTGATTCCGGGATTGATGAGCAATGTAAGCTGCGGGGGCATGCGCATTATCGCCGATGAAGATTTTATCGACAATGCCCCGGTTGAAATCATCTTCGATTTAAACCACATCGCCCGCGATGTTTCGCTTCGTGGAGATGTCGTGCGCATTGAAGATTCTTTTCCCAAGGCCATTGGCGTGAAGTTTGTCGACGCTACTTCTTCGGGACACAAAACCATCGAACAATTTTTAACAACCCGCATTTCTTAACGGAGACCGCATGATCAGCATCGGCACACCCACACTCTGGCTCGGCTTCACCGCCTTTATTCTTTTTCTGCTTTTACTCGACCTCGGCATTCTCCACCGCAAAGTCCACGCCATCAACATGAAGGAAGCTACGATCACCAGCATCCTCTGGGTTTTACTGGCTCTGTTGTTCAATAGTTTTATCGGCTTTGAGTTCGGGAAACAACAGTCGCTGGAATTTTTAACCGGCTATGTGATCGAACTTGCACTATCGGTCGACAACCTCTTCGTGTTTCTCGTCATTTTTTCTTATTTCAAACTGCCCAGCGCGCTTCAGCATCGCGTGCTCTTTTGGGGGATCATCGGCGCACAGGTCATGCGCGTCATCTTCATCGCCATCGGTGCCGCCCTGCTCGCTAAGTTCCACTGGATCATCTACGTCTTTGGCGCTTTCCTCGTCATCACGGGCATCAAACTGTATTTCCAACGCGAATCGGATTTCCATCCGGAAAAAAATTGGATCGTTAAAATCTATAAGAAACTCATCCCCGCTGTCAGCGAATATCACGGTTCAAAGTTTACAATCCGCATTGATGGTAAGCGCTACGCCACCATGCTTCTCTTGGTCCTCGTTGTCATCGAGGCTTCAGACGTGCTGTTTGCCGTGGATTCGATTCCGGCGATCTTTGCGGTCACCAAGGATCCGTTTATCGTCTACAGCTCTAATATTTTCGCCATCCTTGGGCTGCGGTCGTTTTTCTTTTTGCTCGCGGGAATGATGGAGAAATTCCATTATTTGAAAGTGGGACTGTCGCTCGTGCTCATCTTTGTGGGCCTCAAAATGCTGATCGCAGATCTCATCCACATTCCGATCGGCGTTTCACTCGGCGTGGTGGCTTCGCTGATCGCGGGGTCAGTGGCGATTTCCTTGGCAAAGCCGGTGACGAAAGGATCATAACACCCCCTACCCCCTCTTACCTTAAGAGGGGGTAAATGGATTATATCTGTTGGAGCGCGGCTTCCATCTCCTTCATCAACACTTCCGGCTCTTCCAAACCCACGGCCACGCGTACGCCCCCAGCATCAATTCCAGATCGCACTTGGTCCACCGCACTGAGCGCCGAATGGGTCATGGATGAAGGATGTTCTACCAAGGTTTTGCAATGTCCGAGGCTCACGGCCAACGTGTAGCAGAGCGCGTTCTTGGCCAACCAGTCCATGAGCGTTCTTCCCTTTTCCTGCGCTTCTGTGGGCGTTCCTTTGAGCACAAAATAAAGAATGGATGACGGCATAAATTCGCCTTTGTAACAGCGCATCTGCTTTTGCGCGAGCCGGTACTGGGGAAACGTTTCAAGCCCAGGATAGTTCACACGTTCGACTTTAGGATGCGAAGACAGGAAATTCGCGAGTTTCATGGCTGTCGCCGTCGTCTGGCGAATGCGACTCGCGAGGCTTGGCAGACCATAGACTAAAAACGGCCAGGCGTGCCGGCCCGAGAGAATCGCGCCATAGTCTTTGCGGTAAAGCATCAGCGGCGTGTAAAATTCTTTGCGGCCAATCACCACGCCGCCCATGTCGGTGCCAAAACCCGAGATGTGTTTTGTGAGACTGGCGATCACGAAATCCGCGCCAAGCTCGATGGGACGCTGGCAATAGGGACTGGCAAACGTATTGTCGACCACTACATACATGCGGTCTTTTGGCGCTCTCCGCTGATTTTCTTCGGAAACTATATTACACACAGCTTCGATGTCGATGAGTTCCAACGTGGGATTGATCGGCGTTTCAAAGTAGACAATGCGGGTATTGGGGCGGATGGCGCTGCCAAGATCTGTCTTATTAAAAGAAACAAAATCGACTTCAATTCCCTGCCGCGGCAGCCAATTCGTGAACAGCGAATACGTGCAGCCGTAGAT
>JACQOX010000187.1 GCA_016202335.1 Deltaproteobacteria bacterium | reverse complement strand
GGAGCGAACCATGCTTCATGGTTTTGTTGACGGTGGGGCAGTAGACCACGCGGGCCAGATGACGCGCCAAGATCGGAAAATCGCGCGCGGAAAGATGGAGTCCGCCAACGATAGTCACAGGCGCTTCTAAAAAGCCGATGTCGGCCAGATATTGAATAGGAGTCTTCTGTTGCTCGGGCGGCAATTCTTTCCAGCCCATGGTCGGAAAGAGAGACGTGGCGATCGGTCCCTGCGAATCAAAAAAGAATTCCATTTCTGCAAAGGATTCCGCGGCGTGAATCTGCATGGGGATGGCGCTGTGTTGAGCGTGTTGGCTGATGATGCGCAAGAGGTTTCGCGAAAGCAGGTAAGGAGCGTACGGTGCGAGACCCGCGCGGATGCGATCGTGCGAGCCGTCGAGGTGTTTTTCCATGAGCGCGAGCGCCACTTCGTATTTGGCCTGAGCCTGTTCTCCGCGTCCGGCCAGAATTTCTGGATAAACGATGCCGCGGAGTCCGGCGTTTTCCAACATTTTGAACGACCCCTCGTAACAGGTAACGTCGCCGACGCAGGTGGTGCCGGTTTCAATCAATCGGGCAATACCGCGCTCAATGCCGCGAATCATCTGAGCGGTCTTGGCATCCTGTTTGTAATGGATGGAAGCGACAAGCGTTTCCATGAAGTCCTGCGGCGGTTCTGCAAAATCGGCATTGATGTAGTGTTGCTCATAAAAATCGATGAGATCGAGATGGCAGTGGGCGTTGACGAGTCCGGGCATCAGGCAATGGCCCGGGAAATGATGATGCTCCGCTTGGGGATAACGCTTTTTTAATTCGGAAATCGTGCCGACATCGATGATTTTTTCTTTGGCCATGACCAAACCACTGTCTTTCAGGAGCGGTGTGCCATTGGTCATGGGTAAAAAGAAGGAAGCGGAGAGAAGTTCCATAGGGGCGTTTGTAACAGAGGCGCTAGGATCTCGCAATAAAATGCGATGTCCCTCCGCGGTGGTTTAAGATCGCGCGCTTTAAATTGGCGAAGTCTTCAGGGTTCTGAAGGTAATCCACGCCAGAGGAGTCCACCACGAGAAGCGGAGTTTCATCGTAATTCATAAAGAAGCGATTGTACGATTCAGTGAGCATTTCGAGGTAATCCTCGTTGATCTCGTTTTCATAATCCAGGCCGCGCTTTTTGATGCGCTCCAGGAGCACCGGCGGATCGGCACGCAGGTAGAGGACGAGGTCGGGTTGTGGCAGTTGGGCGGAAAGGAGCTGGAAGACGGTATTGTAGAGGTGAATCTCGTCTTCAGACAGGTTGATGCTGGCGAAGATGAAATCCTTGGCAAAGGTGTAATCGCAGATGACCAGCGGATAAAAAAGGTCGTGTTGTTTGAGTTCCATCTGCTGTTGGTAGCGATTCAGGAGAAAATAGAGTTGAGTCTTGAAGGCATTGCGTTTGCGGTCTTTGTAGAATTCGGGAAGGAATGGATTTTTCTCAGCGGGTTCAAAGACGGCATATCCGCCCATGTCTTCGGCCAGCATTTTGACAAGAGTGGTCTTGCCTGCACCGATGGGTCCGTCGACGGCGATGTATTTGAGCGTACGCGACTTTTGCATAGCTCGTGCCTATAGCAACGACTTGAGCGATGTCGCAAGCGAGAAGTATTCGGCTGGTGTGAGAGTTTCGGGGCGTCGTCCTCCATCGAGAGCACTTGCGGCCAAGGCGTGATCGAGCTGTTGCTCATCGACTCCCAGGCTGCTTCCCAGCAAGGCATTTCGCAGGGTCTTGCGGCGTTTTCCAAAGGCGGCGCGGACCACACTCCGAAAGAACGGAGCATCTTTGAGCGGAAGCATTGGTTGTTCAAAGTTCAGGCCGATGACGCTCGACATGACTTTTGGCGGTGGAAAAAAATTCTGCGGCGAAACATCGAAGCGTTTGCGACAACTGGCGTGAGCCTGGAGTACTACGCTTAAAATGCCATAGTCTTTGGTGTTTGGTTTGGCGGTGATCCTCGCAGCGACTTCTTTTTGCATGAGCAGGGTGGATGTGGAAAGAGTTTCGGCATGATCGAGGAGCTGGAAGAGCAAAGGAGAGGTGATTTCATAGGGGATGTTCCCTACGATTTTGAATTTTCCTCCTCGGCAAAGGAGGGGGATAAGCTTCAAAGCATCGCCATTGACCCATTCAATATTGTCAAGCTGGCCAAATTCAGATTTTGCGATTTCAAATAAATTTTTATCAATTTCAAGAGCGGTGACATGCTTGGCGCGTTCGGCGATGAGCGAGGTCATGACGCCGAGCCCTGCACCCACTTCGATCACCACGTCATCAGGGGTCAGGTCCATGGCCACGACGATCTTTTCCAGCGTGGGCATGGCGTGCAGGAAATTCTGACCAAAGGCTTTTTTGGGACGGATGTCGTATTTTTTGAGGAGGTCGATGACGTTCACACGCCGACCTCAGCGCTTGCCACGGCATTTTGCGACCACGGCGAACGCTTGCCGCGAATGAGGTATTGTTCACCGACGTAGGCGATCATGGCGGCATTGTCGGTGCAGAGGTGCCGTGACGGAATAAAATGAGGAAGTTTGGCGACCGTGGCGGGACGAGCTACAGTTTCGCGGAGATGGCCGTTGGCTGCGACGCCGCCGGAGATGACGATAGCCTTGGCCTGCGTGTGCGCTGCGGCCGAAAAAAGGCGATCGGTCAAGAATTGCACGACGTGATCTTGAAAGCTCGCGGCAAGATCGGCCTTCATCTGTTCGGTTTTGTCAGCGGTTCGCTCGAAGGCCAGAGCTGCGGCGGTCTTGATGCCAGAAAAGCTAAAATCAAAGGCGCTGTCGTCATTAAATTTTGGACGCGTAAAGCGAAAGGCCTTGGGATTGCCAAGTGCGGCAAGCTTCTCCAGATGAGGACCGCCGGGAAATCCCAACCCCAAAAACTTGGCAACCTTATCAAAGGCTTCACCCGCGGCATCATCGCGCGTGGCGCCGAGGAGCTGATAGCTGCCAAATGCCTTTACTTCATAAAGGCTGGTATGACCGCCCGACACCACGAGCACAACGTGCGGAAAGGGAATGCCTTGGTATTCCAGATGCACGGCATTGATGTGACCTTCCAGATGATTGACACCAATGAACGGCAGGTTGTGGGCAAAGGCGATCCCTTTGGCCGTGGTGAGGCCCACGAGCAGCGCTCCGGCGAGGCCAGGAGCAAAGGTTGCGGCCACACCTTGAATGTTGGCCAACTTCAGATGAGCCTTGCCGAGGGTGTGTTCCAAGAGCGGGGCAATCGTCTCCATGTGTCGGCGCGAAGCGAGTTCCGGCACGACGCCACCATACTTGGCATGCACGTCGTGTTGCGACGAGACCGAGCTCGCCAGCAGCTTGCCATTGGCCACGATGGCGATGGCGGTTTCATCGCATGAAGATTCGATTCCCAGCGTGATCATCTTAATATTCCATTTGTTCAGGAGGAGGTTGTTCCTGACGCTCTTCCTGAAGCGTTTTTTCCGGATATGAGCTTTCGGGAACGGATGAGACCGGAGGCGGTGCAGCGGGTTTTTGGTTCAAACGATCCAGCTTTCCCTGGGCCTCAGTGGCCTCATCGTTGTTTGGATACTCTTTGATCACTTTTTCAAGAAAAAGTTTGGCTTCATCTGATTTTCCGAGCTCCGCGAAAGCGAGCCCCTGTCTCAGAAGAGCATTTTTGATGCGGTCGCCCCGCGGGTGTTTTTCGATGTATTTTTGGAATTCTTTGATGGAGCGGGGAAAATCCCGAAGGCCAAAAAAGCATTCTCCAATCCAGTAGCGTGCCGAACCCACGAATTCGCTCTTGGGATAGGCCTTTAAAAAAGTTTCAAACTTGGCCACGGCATTCAGGTAATTCCCCTCTTTGGCTTGGTTCAGCGCGGCCTGATAGGCGTCGGTTTCATTGGCGAGCTTTGGATTCAATTGTTTGAGGGCTTTGCCGGTCTGGACGATGAGGATGCGCATTTGCTCTTCCAAGGCGTTCAAGCGGTGCTCGAGGTCCAAGAAACGGCGGTCCATCTGCGTGCTGTACGTGCGGAGTTCATGCTGCCCGACATCGATAGCGCCCTTCAAGGCCTGAGCGTCCTGCAGCACGGTTTCGGCCTTGGCCACAGCCGAGGCGACATCTTTATTATTTTGCAGATAGGTTTCTTGGAGCGACTGAATTTTTTTCTCGAGCTCGGCGATTTTTTCATCTGCGGATTTCGCTTGGACCGTCAAGGGAAGGGAAATCAGGCCTGCGATAATGAGCCATTTTAAATTGTGCATAGATCCTCCCAAACAGCAACGCCCCTGATTCCTCAGAGGCGTTGGTTTATTCAACAATAGGTTTCGCCGTTATTTGGCAACAAATTCTGCGCGGCGATTTTGCCACCAGCAGCTTTCTTCATGGCAGGTTGCCATGGGGCGTTCTTCGCCGTAGCTGATGCTGTCCATGCGGTTTGCAGCAACGCCCAGGTTTTTGAGGTAATTCTTGGCAGCGTTTGCGCGGCGTTCACCGAGGGCGATGTTGTATTCATTCGAACCGCGTTCATCGCAGTGTCCTTCGACGACGACGTTTTTCTTGGAATGAGCTTGGAGCCATGCGGCATTGTTGCGGAGCACAGGTTCAAATTCAGATTTGATGTTGGATTTGTCGAAGTCAAAATGGATGCGATTTAAGCCATCGGTTGCTTTGCCAGCCGAACGTTTTTGTTGGGCGCATCCCGTGACCATCATGAGTCCTGCAACCACGAATGTTCCCATCCACATAACCTTACGCATAACCTGCCTCCGGAGCAAAAGTTCATGAAATAATTTCAAAAAGTGGCGTGAAAATAAGGGAGCGCCTGGGACAAGTCAAGGTCGAAAAAAGCTTTTTCTGTAGACCATGCTTTATTCTTGCGGAAGTACGTCAAAGGCTTCTTTCCATGGCCAGTGATCGTCCTTGACCGCATGCCAAAAGGGTCGGCTGCCGCTTCGCCAGGCGTCGATGACCACGCCTGTTTCAAATGGCGATTCCTTGAACGTGATAGCAAGGCTGTTGCTTTCACGGCGCGTGCCGCCGTAGGCCTCGGCCCAGTGAAAGGCATAAAAATACCATGGTTCAAGGTGGAGCACTTGCCGAAGCGCATCAGTATAGTGGTAGCAATAGCCTTTGCGGCGGATGCCTAACTTGATGAGAACATTTTGCAGCCGCGGCGTGCCGACGATGCGATATTCATGCGAAAGCTCGTAAAGCGTATCCACAACGCGTTTGGCCAAACGATCGGCTTCGCGGTCGATGGCCGGTGAGGGTGTTCTTGAAATTTCCAAGAGAACTTTTTTCAATCCCGCAACATACGTCCAGTATTCCAGCTTTGAAGCTAGACGCTTCCAGGTTTGCACCGCTTTTTTCTCTTTCTGAGAAAGATTCCTGGTGCGGTGCTGCTCCCAGTTGAGCATCTGACTTCGCGAAAAAACGGCGTCCACGGCTATTGCCTCCCGGCGATGTACGCCAAAAGCCTCTTCGGCCACCATGGCTTTTTCCGATTCAGAAAAATTGAGCTGCGGAAGGCGATAGGCTTCGGCTTGGGATGGAAGACCAAGGCCTGCCACGAGGAGTGTGAGCGATGCGGCAATCCCTCGAAGGCAATTAGGCATGGCGGTTTTGCGAGCGCAGTTTCTTTTCCAGAATTTCGATGCGGTTGCGCAGTTGACGAATCTCGGTCTGAAGTGACGGAAGGTGTTGGACATTTTCGAGTGTGGGTTTGAGCTTCTCATCCACAAACTCTCGGATGGGGCTTAGCGCCTCTTGGCCGGTGCGAATCAGCCCCGTGAAAATATCCAGCGGCATGACATTGGTTTTGCGTTTTTGTTCTTCGAAGATGATTTGCGCGAGCGTCATGGCGGTCAGGTCTTCGCGGCTGGCATTGTCGATGACGCGGATTTCTTCCCCCATCTTGATCATGTCGCCGATCTCTTCGAGCGTGACGTAGCAGGAATCCAAGGTGTCGTAGAGTTTGCGGTTGGCGTAACGCTTAATGATTTTTGGTTCTTTTTTTGACATGTTTTCCTCCTTTTTGCTCTTGGCCCTCACTCTTGGAAAAATCGGTGACGAGTTCATTGACGACGGAAAGGGATTTCGAAAAAAAATCGAGCATTTCTTTACGGCGTGATCCTAAGACGCATTTTTCGGCGTATTGACGGCAAAACGAAAGAACCCCATGCGAAGCCAGAAGAAGTTCCTGGCTGGCCTTTAAAATATGCTGTTGAGTTGCGTTGAGATCGGCGGATTTTATTTTTTTTGGCATTTTCGCTTCCAGGGGACCTTACTGTTGGCGGCGATGATGCATGCGATCACGATGACCAGCAGAATGATTTCCGCAGCGCCAAAATTTTCTATAAATTCTTTCCAGGTGATCATGGTGGTTTGGCCTCAAGCGGGTTGAAGCTGCTTGGTTGGCACCGGATAGGCCTCCGAACGATCTGGATGGAGGAACTGTCCACTGCTATAAAAATTGATCGGCGTGGGATCGTTATCGGTGCGGTGATAATGGATGAGAGTTGCGCTCACGTAGACAAACAGGCCGAGCGGAAGCATTCCCAGGAAAATGAAGATCGGTTGTGCGGTGATGACAAAGGCGCCCAGAAAAATGGTCAACGCATAGGCCGTGCCGATAGTCACATTGGCAAAATGCACTTCAATGCCGACCCGCCTTGTTTCGGCTTTATACCAACGGTGCAAGGTGCAAGTGCGGATAAATCCGTATGCAAGGAACATGGCGATGAGCAGCAGAATCGCGAATCCAGAATGCGCCCTCTGGAGGCTGATGAACCACAAACCGAGTCCGACGGCTTCGACCATTTTAGGAATAATACTTTTACGGCTAAAGAATAGAGTAAGCATGTCCGGTGTCTGCGTTATTCGAAGGAAAAAGGCAAGTCTCTATAATCGTTGACATTCAATGCTTTCCACCGACCGGCACGAGCTGAGAACAGCCAAGATGTCTTCGATCCGCCTGACGGAAGAGCGGGCCTGAGCCAGGTATTCATTTATGAGATAGGCTGCGTCCTGAGGTGTTTTTGCCGAGAGCTGACGTTTCAAGGTTTGCAGTGTTTGAATACTTTGCTCGCGTTGTTTGGCTTCCTGTTTGGCCAGGGGAATGAGCTTGGAAAAGAGTGACGGCGAAACCAGGGGAATGACCTGACTCCTGACAAAATGCTGAACGTTGATGCGTTTCGCGAGGGGCGGGCCTCGTTCAAACAGCATATCCAGATTGGCGAGCGCCTGAGGCAGGGGATCTGATAACGGGGTTGTTTCCAAAGGATCTCCGTCGTGACCGTCACGAGGGGGGAGGTTGAACCATGATCGCACCAGTGGAAAGAGATCGGTGCTTCGGGCCAGGCGGTATTCGCCGGGGGTGACGCTGGGACCTGCCATCAGAAGGATCATGCGGGCATCTGCCTGATGCAGGGTTCCATGAGTGGCGATTTTGGCGGAACGAAAATTCCATTCGGGTTTGGCGACGATGAAGATGTCACCGGTGCGCGGTGACTGAAAGATCTGCCAGAGTCCCAAGACGGCATCCGGTTTTTCGGTGTCAGCCGTTGCAGCCAGCCATTCGCGTTCGTGTCGGGCCATGCCATCGCAAAGGGCCGCAGTCGTTGGCTGTGAACAATATCCAAAAGGATCATGGGAGAGAGAGGTGGGTTCGTACGTGCACCAGAGTTTTTGGTCGATCCGCGAACAGTTGATGCGAGCTTCGGCGCCATCGGTTGCCTTGATGAGGACGCTGTTTTCTCCATCGCGGCTGGCGATGAAGTCAATTTCCTGCTGTTGCAAAAGAAATTGAATCAGATCTCGGCGGCGATCTTGACGGTCCGCAAGGTTTGAAAAAGCTGATGCGGATTTAAGCGGTGTCCAGGATTGGTTGGGGGTAACGTTGGCGTAAAGCTGGGTGGAAGAGACGCCGCGGTCGCCGACATAGACATTGTATTTCTTGCTGCGTGGATTCTGTGGCTTCATCTGGAAGCCGGCCTGAAAGAAACGGTTTCGAAGTGGAAAGTGTTTGCCGGAATCATGCATGCCGTGATCGTTGGTGATGATGAGGTTGGTCTTGTCACGCAATCCACGTTTTTCAAGCAATTGCAGGAATTTCGCCAGCAATCGGTCGAATTGAAGATAGGCGGCTTCAGCCTCTGCGCTTGTGGTTCCGTAATGGTGACCGAGGATGTCGATCGAAGGCAAGGCGACCAGGGAATAGCGCGGAATTTCTGGTATCGGTTTTTCAAAAAGATCGGAAAGGCTCTGAAAGGACAGCCTGTCCAGGGCTTCATCGTTATTCAAGATGAAATGGTTGATCATGGCCCGAATCGGAATTTTTCCGGGCAGGGTATGAGTCGCACCCCGTTGAACGGGCGTATAAACGGATGCTGTGGGAAAGGGGGTCAATTCTTCAAAGAGGGTTTTTTGATTGAGCGTGCGGGCATTGAAGAGGTCTTCGTTGATCCTCAGATAATCGCTGGTATTCAAATACCCCACGATGTGTTTGGAAGAGCGGTCAAACCATTCCAAATGAGGAATATTTGCACTTCCGGGAAAGAGGCCTGTCACAAAGCTTTGGTAAGAACTAGATGTGGTATAGGGAAAGACATTTACGGCGTGGGTGAAGTGGGCACCGTTCCTGAGAATGGCATTTTGAACCGTGGGGAGCTTGCCGTCACTCATCAACTTGTGAAAAAAATTGGCGTTGGCGCCGTCCAAGACCAGATGGACGACATAGACATCCTTCAAGGGCGTTGATGCTTCATCGGCGCGAAGGGATCCTGTCAAAATGAGGAATAATGCGATCAAGAGGGTGGTGATTCGCTTCATGGGTTAGGGCTAACAGAGTGAGGCTCCACTTGCAAGCAACCAGACGCTTCGCTAAGGAAGGGCATGCTTTTCGATGCATGGGCCAAAAAACGCGAGCAGCTTCAGCTTGCCGAGCGATACCTCACCGAATCCTGTCATCTTTTTCATCTTTCGCCGAAACAGCTGACGACCGCAGCTAAAGATTGGATTGCTAAGCGAAAAGATTTCCCCGCGGAAGAGCTCAGGCGAATCATTGCAGAGGCTGCCCTGGTTGCCAAAGGAGACGTGGATGCCTGTCATTTCACGCCGCGACTGCTCGACGATCACGAGGCCTTTGCCGGTGCGCGATTTGAGCACATGGCCCTGGAAGAAACCGTGCATCACAAGCTCGCCCATTTTTTTGCGCGCATCGGTGATCACGATGTGACCGATGTTTATCCTGCGGTGATGAAGCAGGTGGAGCGACCGCTGATTCAATTAGCCCTCAAATGGGCGGGAGGCAATCAGCAGAAGGCCGCGCATGCGTTGGGGCTGCATCGCAATACGCTGCGAAAGAAAATGCGTGAGTTAAAGATTGTATGAACTTAACCGAACTCATCACTACTTTTCCGTGCCAACCTGGCGTGTACCTCTTCAAAGGCAAAGCCCAGGAAGTGCTGTACGTCGGCAAGGCCAAGGACCTGAAGCGCAGGCTCACGAGCTACGCTGGAGGGAGAGACGAGCGGGCGCACATTGCGTTTTTGCTTCGCCGTGCGATGACCGTGGAATACATTGTCACCGATACGGAAAAAGAAGCGCTGCTTCTGGAAAACACGCTGATCAAGCAGCATCGACCGCGCTACAACATCGATCTGCGCGACGACAAAAGCTACGTGAGCATCCGCGTCGGCATGGATCATCAATATCCTGGCCTCATGCTCACCCGCCGCATTCTGAAAGACGGCGCGCTCTATTTCGGCCCCTATTCATCGGCCACAGCGGCCCGCGAAACCTACGATCAGATGATCCGCTTTTTTCAAATCCGTTCCTGTAACGATCGTGAATTTGCGAATCGCGTGCGGCCTTGCCTCAAGTTTGATATCGGTCGGTGCTCTGGCCCGTGTGTCGGGAAAATCGCCGATCAAGCTTATGGGGAGATGGTCGACGAAGCGACCCAATTTCTGCGCGGCCACCACGGCGAACTGATCGAGAAACTGCGTGCTCAGATGAAGATCGCGTCGGAGGCCCTGCACTACGAAGATGCGGCGCGGTTTCGCGATGCGATTGCCATGATCCAGCGGACCAATGAAAAACAGAAAGTGGTCATGCATAATCGCGGAGATTTTGATGTCCTCGGCATGGCCCGCGACGGGCGCACCACGTTTTGTCTCTTGACCGTGCGCCGCGGGGCTTTGATGGATCATCGGCTGTTTGAATTCGGTGAAGTCGGTGGTGACGACGCCGAAGTGCTCTCGTCTTTTTTGGTGCAACATTATCTGAGACTTTCCGATCTTCCGCCCGAAGTGGTTATTCCAAAGCCCCTGGAAGACGAGGACGCCATCGATGCGCTGCTCGCGGAACGCAAGCACAGCCGCTGCCGCCTTCTCGTTCCCCAAAAGGGGATCAAGGCAGACATGCTCCGTTTGGCGACCAAGAATGCCGAAGAGGCGCTCCTCCGCCGGGAACGGGGCCGTGACATTGACGCCATCATCGAAAGATTGGGGCAAAAACTCGGCATGAGTTATCCACCGCATGTGATTGAATGTGTGGATATCTCCAATCTTTCCGGCCGCGAGCCGGTGGGGTCGCTCGTTTGCTTCACCGACGGCAAGCCGCAGAAAAATCGCTATCGCACATACCATGTCCGCACGCTGAACACGCCCGATGATTACGGGATGATGTTCGAAGTTTTAACGCGCCGTTTTCGTCACGGCATGGAAGGTTCTGCGGCCATGCCACCGCCAGACCTCTTGCTGGTCGATGGCGGCAAGGGGCAGTTGAACATTGCCTTGC
>JACQOX010000191.1 GCA_016202335.1 Deltaproteobacteria bacterium | reverse complement strand
TGTTCGCGTTCCCCGGGAACGGGCACCGCTTCAACTCCGCCGGCTTGTGGCGAGAATGTTTCTTTCCTGTTTTCCCGCCAACCGGGCTGCGTTTTGGGAAGCGTTTGGCTGCAAGGTACTTCCGTTTTTTGGATTGACGCTGCTTCCTGAAGCGGGGCGCCTCGAAGCCTGGCAGAAACTCTTTCAGGATCTCCCATCAGGTGTCTGTGAAATCATGGTGCATCCTTCCACAGCTGAAAGCGACAATGAGCATTTGGGAGACTGCTATCCTGGCGATCGGCATGCGGAGTATGAACTTCTTAAAAGCCCTGAATTTGCGGACGCCCTTTCCAAGGCTGGCTTGAGTATCATTGACTTTCGTCACCTTTCGCCTGTGAGCGATGCATGAATCTTTTTTGGTTGATCCTCACGATCGTGGTGACCAGAATTCCATCTCTTTTGATACCATTTTGGACGAAAGACGAAGGCTATTGGTGGATCCTCGGTGATTCTGTCGCGCGCGGTGGTGTTCTTTATCAATCTGCGGTCGACAACAAACCTGCCATCTTCATTTTCTTTTATGCCTTGGCCATCAAATGCTTTGGCAGCTTTGCCATGCTGGCGCTTCATGCCTGGGTGATGCTGGGGCAGGTGCTCATGGTGTCTCTCATCTACCTGATGGTGAAAAAGGCCTTGTCAGAGAAAGCGGCTCTCGTCAGTGCTGCCTGTTTTGTGGCGCTGCAGGCTGGCTTCATTGCTCAGGAAACGCTCGCCGCGAACAGTGAAAACCTCATGATGCCGTGGGTTATGCTGGCGCTGTTTGTTTTTTCCCGTTCGCAGAGCACGCTCAGTTTTTTGATCGTCGGTCTGTGTTGCGGCATCGCCTTTCATGTCCGCCAAACCGCCGGCATTCTGCTGCCCATGTTTTTGGTGCTCATGTTGCTCGAAGATTTTACGCACCTTGGACGCTCGCTCGGGAGATTTGTCCTGCTGTGCTTCGGGTTCCTCGCTGTTTCCGCAGCGGTGGGACTGTATTTTATGAAGCTCGGCGCTTTTCCCGAATTTTGGTTCTGGAACGTCACCATCAATCAATCTTACATCGCTGAGCCGCTTCGTTTCTCGGTGATCGTCTGGGAAGGTTTCTGGAAAACCGCGACCGCTTTTCTGATGGGGTTTTATCCCTGGATCCTCATGTGTGTGGGGCTTTGGCAGTGGAAAAGGGGAATAAAACGAGCGCCGCTTTTTTACGCTTTCTTTGGTGCCATGCTGGCGCTCGTGTTCGTGGGGTTTCGTTTCAGCCATCATTATTATGTGCAGCTTTTCCCGGCCATTGCCCTGTTGGCGGGATTTTCCGTGTTTCGGTTGGAAGACAATTTCAGCCATCAGAAGTGGCTTCAACCTCGGCGGCTGGCCCTCTGTCTTCTTTTCCCGGTGTTTGTTTTTCAGATGGAAGCCTGGTACCGAGTGATTCAAGAAAAAAACGGTGGCCAGCGACCGGCCATTCGTGAGGTGGCGCAATGGTTAAAAAAATCCGCACTCCCTGGCGATTCATTGTTTTTGTGGGGTTACTATCCTGAAATTTATTCTTTTGCGGGACTCCCGAATGCGTCGCGCCATGTGGAGACGCATTATCTCACCGGGCAGATTCGCGATTCGATCGAGGATCGCGGATTTGTTTCCGTCAAAGAGAAATTGTGGCAGGACCTGTGGCAGGATTTTGAGGCTCATCCTCCGACCTGGATTGTGGATACTTCTTTTCAACCCGTGAGCGGGCGCTCTCTGCATCCGCTTACAAAATACCCCGACATGCTGGCCTATGTGCATCGGTATTATACGCCGGTGGCGACGGTTCAGGGATCTCACGTGTATCGCCGCATTCAGCCCTGAAAGTCTCTTCAACCTGATCGAAATCTGCTTGTCATTCCCTTTGGCGTTCACTATGCGAGGCAAACATCAAGGAGCTTTTATGACAACTTATGGTCTTGAAACTTTAGGTCTTCATCCCCAAAAAACCGTGATGCGCAATCTTGCTCCCGAGAAACTCGTCGCCTTAGCACTTGAGCGTGGAGAAGGGGAGCTCGCCGCAAATGAAGCTCTGGTCGTGCGCACCGGCAGTCGCACTGGACGCAGTCCAAAAGATCGCTTTGTCGTCGAAGATGCGACGACGAAACCCGAAATCTGGTGGGGAAAAGTGAATCATCCCGTTTCTCCCGAAAATTTTGAACGCCAATGGCAGCGCGCGATGCAGTATCTTTCCCAAAAAGATCTCTTTGTGTTCGACGGCTTTGCTGGCGCCGACAAAGATTACCGCCTTCCGGTACGAGTGGTGACCGAAAAGGCCTGGCATTCCCTCTTTGCCCGCACGCTTTTTCTGCGGCCGACGGAGGCAGAGCTTGCGAAGCACCGCGCCGAATTTACGGTCGTGAGTGCCTGTGGTCTCAAGGCTGAAGCAGGCAAAGATGGTGCGCTTTCAGAAGTCTTCGTGGGCATGGATTTTGTCGGCAAACGCATCCTGATCCTGGGTACCGAATACGGCGGCGAAATGAAGAAGGCTATTTTTGCCGTCATGAATTACCTGCTTCCCAAGCGCAATGCGTTCCCCATGCACTGTTCGGCCAACGTTGGGCCGAGCGGCGACACGGCGTTGTTTTTTGGACTGTCGGGCACGGGAAAGACGACGCTGTCTGCGGATACGCGTCGCAGGCTCATCGGCGACGATGAACACGGCTGGACGGAAAAGGGTGTCTTCAACTTTGAAGGAGGGTGTTACGCTAAAGTGATCAAACTTTCCAAAGAAGCGGAGCCTCAGATCTGGAATGCCATCCGACCCGGCAGTGTTTTGGAAAATGTGGTGATGGATCCCAAGACCAAGGTGGTTGATTACAACAGCGAGGCCATCACGGAAAACACCCGAGCGACGTATCCGGTGGATTATATTCCGAACTGCATCTTGGAAGGCGTTGGCGGGCATCCCAAAAATATCTTCTTCCTGGCCTGCGATGCCTACGGCGTTTTGCCGCCGATTGCGAAGCTGACGCCAGAGATGGCCATGTTCCATTTCCTGTCGGGCTACACGGCGAAAGTGGCCGGCACAGAAGCCGGGATTACGGAACCCAAGGCCACGTTCTCGGCCTGCTTCGGCGATCCGTTCCTGCCACTGCATCCGACGACCTACGCGAAACTTTTGGGCGAAAAACTGCGCCAGTCCAAGGCCAACTGCTGGTTGGTGAACACCGGCTGGAGCGGTGGTCCGTACGGTGTTGGCAAGCGCATGAAGATTCAAGTGACGCGCGCCTTGCTCGACGCGGCGCTCGCGGGCAAGCTTGAACAGGTGGCGACAACGCCACATGAAGTCTTTCAGATTTTAATTCCCAATGCATGCCCAGGCGTGGATACAGAGCTTCTCCACACCCGCAACACCTGGAACGACAAGGCGGCCTATGACGCCAAGGCCAAGGAACTGGCCGGCATGTTTCGGAAAAACTTTGAACAGTTCGCAACAACTGCCGGGAATGCAGTCGTGGCAGCAGGTCCATTGGCATAACGGGATCCCACACTATGGCAAACACAAACTACCTCTGGCTTCGCCGTCTTCACTCGTTTTTGGGATTTTTCCCCTTTGCCATCTTCTTGGTCATACACTTCACCTTTAATTCCTTTATTTATGCAGGCCCAGAGGCGTTCAATGATTTTGTCGCTTCCACCCAGGGATTTCCGCTGACGATTTTTCTCGAAGTGGGACTGCTGCTCGTGCCCATCGCATTTCATATTCTTTTGGGACTCGTGATCATGTACAGCGGCTCGGCCAATGTGACGTCGTACAACCTCTATCGCAATTGGATGTACCTGTTTCAACGCATCACCGGCTTCATCGTGGTTCCCTTTTTGCTTTATCACGTCTGGATGACCCGCATGCAGCAGGTGTTTACCGGTCATCACGTCGATGCGGCCTATATGCACCACTATTTTTCATCGCCTGCAGTGACGCTCTTTTACGTCATTGGGGTGACGGCGTCGGCGTTTCACCTGGGCAATGGTTTGGCGACGATGCTTATCACCTGGGGCATCACCCAGTCGCATCGTTCGCAGTATCTGGCCAGCGTGGCGTCGTGGGCGATTATCGTGGTGATGGCAGTTTGGGGAAGTAGCTTGGCATTTGCCTTTTAATCTACGGAACACACTATGGCATCAACACCAACTATTATTGTGGTCGGCGGCGGACTCTCGGGACTTTCAGCGACCATGCGGGCTGCAGAGAAAGGCGCGCAGGTGCACCTCTTCTCGATGATTCCGGTGCGACGTTCTCATTCCGTGTGTGCGCAGGGCGGCATCAACGCTGCGCTCAATCATAAGGGTGAAGGCGATTCTCCGGAAGCCCACTTTTTTGACACCTGTTACGGCGGCGATTTTTTGGCGCATCAACCGCCGATCCGCAGGATGTGCGAAGCTGCGCCAGGCATTGTGCGCATGTTCGACCGCATGGGCGTGATGTTCAACCGCACACCCGAAGGACTCATCGACCAGCGCGCTTTTGGTGGAGCCAAAAAACGGCGTACGGCCTTTGCCGGTTCAACGACAGGACAACAGCTCATGTATGCGCTCGACGAACAGGTGCGCCGGCTGGAAGTCGAAGGGAAAGTTAAAAAATTTGAATACTGGGAATTTCTCTCGATCATTAAAGATGGCGACGGCGTTTGTCGCGGGATTACGGCCATCGATTTAAACTCCATGCAGACGCGCTCGTTTCTTGCTGATGCCGTAATTTTGGCCACTGGCGGGTATCTCTATCTTTTCGACAAATGTACCGGTTCGATCCACTGCAACGGCTCGGCAGTGACGCAGGCCTACATGCAGGGCGCAGTATTCGCCAATCCGGAATTCGTGCAGATCCACCCCACGTCGATTCCCGGCCACGACAAAATGCGGCTCATGTCCGAGGCCTGTCGTGGCGAAGGCGGCCGCGTGTGGGTGCCGCGCGACGGTAAACCGTGGTACTTCTTGGAAGAATGGTATCCGGCGTATGGCAATACCGTCCCGCGCGACATTGCGTCCCGCGCCATCTGGAAGGTCGTCAAAGACATGGGGCTTGGGTTGGACGGTCAAGATGTCGTCTATCTCGACCTCACACACATCGATGCGAAGCGGCTCACGCAGCGACTCGGTGGGATTATTGAAATCTACGAAAAATTTGTTGGCCAGGACCCGCGCCGCGTGCCGATGAAGGTTTTCCCGGCGGTGCACTATACCATGGGTGGCCTGTGGGTCGATGATCGCCACATGACAAATATCCCCGGTCTCTTTGCGGCCGGTGAATCGGATTATCAGTACCATGGGGCTAATCGCCTGGGGGCGAATTCCCTTTTGTCGACCGTCTACAGCGGCCAGGTGGCAGGGCCCAGTGCCGTGGAATATGCCAAGGGGCTCAAGGTGGTTGCGGCCGACGTGCCGACGAAATATGCGGACGATGAAAAACAGGTGCAGGACGCCTGGATGCGTAAGCTCGCGGCCATGAACGGCTATGAAAATCCCCGCAAGCTCAAGCGCGACCTCGGGGAACTCATGAGCAACAATGCCTTTGTGGTTCGCCAAAATAAAGATCTGGCCGCGGCGGTTGAGAAGCTCAAAGAGCTCAAGGCCCGTTTTCCGCACTGCGGGATGCCGGACAAGATCCAGTGGGCCAACGAACACCTGACCTTCTTGCGCACGCTCTCGCAGCAGTTTGAACTCGCCGAGCTCGTGCTCAAGGCGGCACTCAACCGCAACGAGAGCCGCGGGTCGCATTACAAACCCGAGTTCCCGGATCGCGACGATAAACATTGGATGTGCATCACCAAAGGAAGTTTTACGAGCGAAGGCCCGAAACTCGATTACAGTGAAAAAGTGATCATCGATGGGGTCGCTCCGATGCCTCGTCGCTACGATGTGGAGCACTGACATGCAGAC
>JACQOX010000184.1 GCA_016202335.1 Deltaproteobacteria bacterium | reverse complement strand
CTTCAGAAAAAGTTGCTCTGAAGCCAATTATTTCGGTATTTTAAAATCCTTCGTCTCTTGGCCGTCCTCGTTTACCCGGTTTAGCAGCGTCTTCTGCCTCGCGGCGCTTTTTATCCGCTTCTTCGGCTTTGCGGCGTTTTTCGGCCTCACGAGCCCTTTTAGCAGAGTCGTCTGCAGGCTCAGCAGGTCTCGTTTTCTTAGAAGGCTTTCTGGTCGGGGGTGTTTCGGTAGCGCCGGTTGGGGCTTTGTCTTCTTCGCCTGTGGGAGCTGCAGCAGCGCGATTCACATCCGAAAGCACCTTGGCAATGATACGGTCACGGCTGGTAGAAAGATCCGTTTTGGGAAAGCAAATCTGATCGGTTTCCGCCTTCGCCGCAGTTATATTGCCGCCGCGGAAGTACCAAGCCGCCATGAGGGCGTGTGCTAAATTTTGGTCGCGCGTGGCAAAATACGTGGTAGCTTCTATAAGTGCATGCTCATCTATTTCTGACCGCGCCATTGCATCGTTGTACTTCTTCCTATCTGTTCCATAATGGTCTCCCAGCACCACGTCATCTGGGGCCAACCCTCTGAGGAGCGTGTCCATTGAATCTCGTTCGCACAGAGGCTGCGCGTATCGAGCTGTAAAATATTTACTTACCGCTTCGAAATAATGCTCAACGCTCCCCCGAACCCCATTCAGAAGAAAATTTGTGGATGCAAGTGGAGCAGCGCGAATGAATTCAATGGACGAAAACTCAGAGATGGCCCCAAAGAGGTTGCGAACTTCTGGATCCCAGTTTTCAACATGCGCATTATTAAAAGTCTCTACAACTGCGTTCTGGGAGGCGGCAAGCGCTGCCCTGGCAGAATTATTTGTTAATATTAAGGGAGTGCTAAATTGCGGGCAAACAAACTCTTCCACGCAAATCTCTTCATAATTTTGCGGAGGGTCGTAGCTATAGTTGTCAAGACGTGATTCATCGATTACAGGGGATCGACCAAAGATCCCAGACCAGGGGCCATATTCAGGGTTTCTCTTCGTTACTGTAAACTCTCGAGTCTTCCAGCTGCCACCATCCCAAATATCCATGACCGCTTTAAAAAAAGCTTCTGTTACAGAACCCTGGATACACGCACTGTGAGAAGTGACTTTGCAGTTGCTCATAAGTGAACTCCATTGAAAATGATGCTTCCTCTGTTTATATCTTCGACTGCCGCTCAAAAAAGTTGCGTGTTATTCTGTCTAAATAAGCTTTTCGTACTCTGCCAACTTCTGCTTCACCTCATCTGCCGAGATTTGACCCTCAATAAAGGATGAGGGCATAAGCGAGATTTCAACCAATGCGCTCTTCAGAGGTCCGACGTCTCTGCGTTGGAAGAACGCAGTCTCTTTCTTGCCACGTTTATTCGCCTGCCTTCTGCCAATCAGGTAAAGCGCCGCGGAAATTGCCGCAGAAGCAGTGAATCCAAATGAAGGAGCAATGACGACAAAGGGGTTGAGCGGCAAAAAGAGATCATCATCAACCCAGATCCCTTGCTGAGCGAGAGAAGCACTCAACGCAAACGAAGCCCCTCCAACAGCAGCTGCCGCTGCCCACACAGCCTTGCGCCGGAGGAGTTGGGTCGAGTCGACCCATTCTGCAAGCCTGCTCAGCCGAGATGGAGGGTATTTTGTTTTTGCTTCGGCTCTGATGCCGCTCAATTCACGTTCAAGTGCAGCACGAACTTCCTCTATGGCAGCCAGCGCTGGGCGTTTATGAAAATAGACATGAAAGCCTAAATTGTCTGGCTTGCCCGTTCCATCGTTAATGCGTTTCATGGCTTCGTCGGCAAGATACCCAACAGCCGCTTCCGGAGTATCGGCCTGCGCGAGGATTTCTCCCAAGCTAATGTTGATATTATCTGCTTCATACTCTGAATGAAACTTTTCCAGACCGTCGGACGAGAGGAGCAAACGATCGCCTTCTTCAATGACCCAAATATCTTCTGTAATTTCTGGATCATATGCTCCTCCTAAAGTCGAGAGCACCACATTTGCGCCAGGCGCTGCTGCTAGCTGTTGCGTGCTTAGCTGAAGGCCCGCCATAGCTGCCTGTGCAGCAGCTAGGTTGTGATACTCCGTTCTCTGTTTTTTATTTCCTTCTTTATCGAAGAGCACCGCAAACGCATCGCCCGCATGAAAAACATGGACATGTTCTTTGCCGTCTGTGTCTCCGACAATGGTATAAGCAACCGCTACGGTCGATGATCCCGGTGCCCTCGCATTTATTTCGGCATGGGCTTTGAGAAAAGCTGCGTTGAGATCAGGATTTGAATTCATCAAATCGTCAAATATGTGTTCTGCGGCAATTTCGCTGGCAATAGCTCCAGCTGCGGTGCTGACGCCGTCGAGCACAGCGGCACCGTGCTCTCCTTGAACCACCGTATCCTCATTTACGCCATTACTCTTTCCGCCAGGATGGGTAAAGCTGTAGGACGGGCCATACAATCCATGGGCATCAGTGGAAATGACACCATAACGTGGGTCTTCGAGGATTGTGCTAAAGCCATGTTTCTTTTCTAGAGCACCGGCTAGCAACGGACTCGCAGGTGGCGTAGCGCCTCCTGTCGGCCCACTGTGGGCAAACAGATGGTGATGAAGCCCCGTCATCCCAGGAAAAGCGCGGTGGGGCGCGATCGCAAAGGCATCGCCGGGAATGCCGGCAACCGAAGCGAGAACAGTGGTTTGCACAGGAGCGTTTGTCCCTATGGGTCCCATGCGAAATGATAATGGTGATAAATTCACGTATGCCTCTATCTCTATCTTCGACCGCATTCCAAAAAAGTTGCGTGTATTTTTCTCTTTTTTGACTATGGTCTTTCCTATGAAATCGAAAAAGCGCCAACCACCTGATTTTGATAAAGATTTTGACGATGGAAAAATAACCATCGATTTTTCAAAAGGCCTAAAAAATTCTTCCCTTTCTTCAATAGTTCCACTCATCCTGAATCTATCAAACAAACCGCTCATCCTGAACCCCGTGACATCCGCTCATCCTGAGCTCGTCGAAGGATGAGCCGATTTCTTTCGGGACAAAAAAGACAGCAATTCCCAATCTTCTTTTATTAACGCTTCTTTTTTTAGTCTGCTCCATCCTTTGATTTGTCGTTCTCGTTGAAACGCATCTTCTCGAGAAGAGAATTGCTCACAAAAAATCAACCTTAATGGGCGACGATTTTTTGTATAACCTTCAATGGCTCCTGAATGATGTTCAAACATTCTTTTTTCAAGATCATCAGTATGGCCGGTATAGTAGGAATCGTCATTGCACTTTAGAATGTATACCCAGAAAGCCATAGTTTTCGCTCATCCTTCGACGGGCTCAGGATGAGCGGATCGTCGAAAACTCAGGATGAGCGGTAAAATGAAAAAAGTTGTCGCCCTAAGCACTCCATGCTAGCGATTCGCTCCTATGCCACTCAACCTTGAAGCCCTGCTCGCCGAATACCGGCCCATTCAACACGATCTCTTTGCCGAATACGTCAATCCCCAGCTCGTCAAAGTCCTGCGGACCATCGGCTACGACAAAACGTACGTCCGCGCCGAAGGCCCGTTCCTGTACGATCAGGCCGGGCTCGATTACCTGGATTTTCTTTCGGGCTATGGTGTGTTCAATATGGGGCGCAACCATCCGAAGATCCGCAGTGCCCTTAAATCCGCCATCGACGCCGAACTCCCCAACATGATCCAGATGGATGCCCCTTTGCTGGCAGGCATTCTCGCGAAGGAGCTTCTGGCGAAAGTTGGCGGCCGCGTCAACACTGTTTTCTTTACGAATTCTGGAACAGAGGCGAATGAAGGCGCGCTCAAGTTCGCGCGCAAGGCCACGGGTCGTCCGCGTATTTTGTTTTTCGATCACGCGTTCCACGGCCTCTCCACCGGCTCGCTGGCGGTGAACGGGAACACTGAATTTCGCAAAGACTTTGGCGACCTGCTGCCCGGCTGCATGTCGATTCCGATGGGATGTTTGGATACGCTCCGGAAGGAACTCGCCAAAAATGACGTCGCCGCGCTGATCCTCGAACCGGTGCAGGGCAAGGGCGTCTACATCGCGGACGCTGCTTATTATAAAGAAGCAGAAGCGCTGTGTCGCAACGCGGGAACACTGCTCATCGTGGATGAAGTCCAGTCGGGCATGGGCCGCACGGGAAAGTGGTTCGCACATCAGCATTTTGGAATCACGCCCGATATCGTGACCGTGGCAAAGGCCTTGTCAGGTGGTTTTATCCCGGTGGGCGCGATTTGTTATACGAAGGACATCTACTCTAAAGTCTTCCGCAGCATGGAAGAATGCGTGGTTCACTCCAATACCTTTGGTCGCAATGCCTTGGCCATGGTGGCGGGGTTGGCGTCGCTGAAAGTGATCGAAGACGAGGGGCTCATCGAGAATGCGGCCGTTATGGGGAAGAAGATTGTCGATGGCGTGAACGCCATGAAGCCGCGGTTTGAAATGCTCCGCGAGGCGAGGGGGCTTGGCCTCATGATCGCCATTGAATTTGGCGAGCCGAAATCCATTTCGCTCAAGGCCGGTTGGAAGCTGATTCATGCGGTGAACCATGGGCTGTTCGGCCAAATGGTGGTGGTGCCGCTCATGCGCGATCACCGCATCTTAACGCAAGTGGCCGGCCATCACGTGGATATCGTCAAACTGCTGCCGCCGTTAATTATTAATGCTAGTCACGCCGACCGATTTCTCTCCGCATTTGAACAGGTGATGACCGCCTGTCATCGCTTTCCCGGCGCAGCCTGGAGTGTGGGGAAAGATTTGGCAATGGCTGCGGCGAAGGCGTCCACTAAAAATTCAAAACTACCGTCACCACCTCCCCATCATCTTCCGGAACTTTGATCTTGGCACTGGCCAGCCACGCCGAAGAGGCATCGATCGACCCGCGATAGAGCATGGCGTTGATTTCCAACTCCGCATCCTTGGCAGCCTTCATGTTGGAGATGGAAAACGGGCCCAAGCCATTGAAGATGCCGCTGGCCAAGGTGGTCATGGGGTCGTTTGAAGCATAGACTTCAATCTGCAGGCCGGTGATCGGGATGTTTTCGCGCAGACATCGTTCGCATGCGGCCTGCCCGGAGATGCTGAAATTCACGATCTTGATTTCCCGGACATTCAAAAGTTCATCGCGGAGCGCGTCGCCAGTGATGCGGCGGGCGGGTTCATCGGTGCAGGAAAAAAGCGTGAGCACAAAAAGAAGAAGAATTTTCATAGATTCTCTTTAGCTTCCTCATTGACAACCCGCAAGCTCGCCGTTACAGAAATCCGCGCTTATGATGCCGAATCGATTACAAGCCAACTGGCCCGCCATCAAACCAAAAATTTTGAGCCGCTGGAATGAGCTTTCTGAAACCGAGCTCGAGACGACTGCCGGTGATTTTGGTCGCGTGGTGGAGCTGATTCGGAATCGTTATAAGCAGGGGCGATCCCCCATTTCGGTGGAAGCAAAGATTTACGATTGGATATTACAAGAGTTGAATGAAATCGAACACCAGGAGATCGCCACGCCCCTGCGGGGCTCGCGATGACAACAAATGACTGACAAGAAATTTTCTGTACTCGAAAACCCCTCAAAAATCGTATTCCCCACGCTGACGGAAACGCAAAAAGCCGAAAAACGGGAACTCCTTGGCCAGCCGGTGGAAATGATCGACCTGGAAAAGATTGCGACCATCGAAGATCTGGTCGCGGCCTATGGCAAGGCCTCGATTCAGGCTCGAAACATCGGCAAGTGCGCTGACGTCTATGAGCAGATGTTGACCGATGCTGAGCGTCCGACGATTTTGTTGGGAATCGCCGGTCCGCTGATTGCTGCGGGCCTTCGCAAGGTCATCCGCGATATGATTGAATTTGGCATGGTCGATGCCGTGGTTTCAACGGGCGCGATTCTTTACCAAGATCTCTATCAGGCCATGGGCTTCAAGCACGCCGTGGGAAGTCCCGAAGCCGACGACAAGAAACTGCGCGATCTCTACATCGATCGTATTTATGACACGTACGTCGACGAAGACCGTTTCTGGCGGCTCGACTGCTCGGTCGGTGCTTTTGCGGACAAACTTCCGCCGGGAAATTATTCCAGCCGGCAGTTTCTGTACGAGTTGGGCAAGAGCGTGGACGATAAAAATTCTATTCTGGCCACGGCTGCGCGCAAAGGTGTCCCCATCTTTTCACCGGCGCTCAACGATTCCTCGATCGGCATCGGCATCACCGACCATTATCACCGCTGCCTCAAGGAAAAGCGGCCGGGCATGACGATCGATTCCATTCGCGATAATTACGAACTCACCCAAATCGTCGTGAAATCAAAATGTACCGCAGCGGTTTACATTGCCGGCGGCGTTCCCAAAAACTTCATCAACGATTCCGTGGTCATGTCGTACATTTTCGGACTCGACACGGGTGGTCATCGCTATGCGCTTCAGCTCACGACCGACGCTCCTCACTGGGGCGGCCTTTCCGGTTCAACGCTCGACGAAGCCACCAGTTGGGGCAAGGTCAGCAAAAAAGCCACGCACTCCATGGCCTTTGTGGAGCCTTCGGTTTCATTACCCCTCATTGTCGGGTCGATGATGCAGAAACAGGCCTCGAAGAACCGTCCAGCCCTCACATTGGAATGGGATACGCCTTACCTCAAGAACCTTTCAATAGCGCGGTGATGAAATAAAGTCAGCGTGCTGTTTTCCGGGGACATTTCCTGAGCGGCGTCTGCGATTGCCGGCGATGCGTGTTTGTACGTCACGCATTCGAGAAAAATTCTTTCTTTCCTCTAAAACAGCGACCAAGGTTTCAAGCACGCTGAGGGATGTGATGCTGCCGTCGTCGTTGGGCGATAGCCGTTCCGCTTCTTCGGCTGCGCGTTGAGCTGCGCTCCAAGCAGCGTAACGCATGTTTACCCGAGCTTCCAGCACATGGGTTATGGGAGCAAAGGGATACATTTTTTTCAGATGCTCCGAAATCCTATTTGCCTCTTGAAGAGATTTTTTTCTCTCTCGGGGGGTCTTTCGTTGCACGTACACCAGTCCAGAAGCGATAAGGGCATGATAGTCATTAGGATTATATTTGAGCGCCTTTGCCGCCTGATCAAGAGCACGACCCTGCTCGCCCTGAAGCATGGCCACATAGGCATCCACCCCGAGGAACCAAGGGGTGTTTTCGTGCCGGCGTCGCATTTCCTCGGAAAATTGGCGCGCGGTGGCAGGATCTTTTGATAAAAGAACTTCGAAAAGCCCTGCGTAGGTTTCAGGTTGAACAAATCCTGTTGTTAATGCTCGGCGGAAGTAGGCCTCTGCATCGTCCAGGTACCCCAACCTGGCCAGGACTGTGGCTGCAAAAGACCACACCTGGGGTTCTTCTGAAACCGTTGTCATGTCGCGGGCTCTGGCCAAAGCTTCTTTGCGTGCCTCGACCGTTCCCGTGGCCAAAAGAACTTCGATGAGATTTTGTTTGGCGGCAAAAGAATTAGGATCAGCTGTGAGCGCCTGTTCAGCGTAGCCACGTGCCAGAACGAGGCCGTTATTCAGCAGAAGGGCAATGCGGCTTAGTTCAACGAGTCGAAGGGCTTGGAGTGGAGAGGGTTCTTTCATCGCAAGTTCCACCGCACGCTTGGCGTGTTGATGAGCTAGTTCGATGGCAGCAGAGGTGTGGCCGGTCAGGGCTATTTTTGCCAAAAGGGCGTAGCCTCTACTTTCTTCCGGAACTTCCACAACGTGCTGACGGGCAAAATCAAGAGCCGATTTTACGTCGCCGGCCTGTAACGCGCATTCACCGGTGGCCGCAAAAAGATTTTCCAAACGCGTCGAAATCACAAACTCTCGCTTCATCTCTTGATAAGCCAAGTCATAACGGCCCTGACGACGATATATTTCTGCGAGGGTGGCGTGGCTTCCCGGTAACAAGGGAGCAATATTCAATGACCATGTGATGTCTTGTTCCGCTACCGCGGGAGCAAATGAAGTTTGTTTCGCAAGCGAAATTTTTGCGCCTAGCTGTAAGACCATGGAAAGGGGATGATTGGTACCTTTCATTTCCTGGATGGCTACTGCCGGAAACTTTGTTTTCGCAAGGCCGAGCCACATTTCAGCACTATCCAGTGATTGGTCTTTAAAGGCCATTTGTGCTTTGAGCATTTCTGAAAGGCCCATATCGGGGAAAGTTTTTTTCAACCAAGCGACCTCCTCTTCACAGGTCCCATTGTCAAAGCAAAGCCCAGACAAGACCACAGTGGAAGCAATGTGATCCGGCAGCATGGACATGAAATTGTGAGCGACTGTTCTTTGTCGCTCCGGCGATGGGGAAGATCGTGCGAGGTGAAAAAGAAAAAGCGCTGGTTCAATGTTGTCAGGATGAAGTTGAATCGCCCTTGTGGTGTTACTGACCGCAACATCATAGTGACCACCGACCCAATTGGCATAGGCCATAAAAGTACCCGTACCCATGCGATTGGGATCGATGTGCGACGCAATGGACTGAGCTTCAACCATGACTTCAGGGTCAGGAGTCGCAGCAGAAGAGCGTTCGTAATAGAGGGCGGCCAGTTGCGCGGGAGTGATTTCACGGCGCCATCCAAGTTCACCAATGCCGGTTGGATCCAAGGCACGCCCTTGGTGTTCCACAAAAACGTGATTGTGTGTCTGAATGATTTTTAATTCGCATGGAGCCTGAAGCGCTCGATAGGCAGTAAGAATTTTATAGGCGGTTTCACTTGTGCCTCCGAAAGCATTGCTGGAATCAAGGACTCCAGCAAAGGCGTCCGCTGCAGTAAGCTCCATGCTCTTGCGTTTGGATTCTGAGGATGTGAGGACGGCATCTCGATCATCTAAAAGTCGACTAAAGCGATCAAAAAAACCGAGCCCACCGTCAGTATAGGGTTTTATTCCCAGCTCATAGAAGCGCTCGCATGTTCCTGTCTTCGTTAGTTTCTGCCGTTCAAGCTGGCTTTTGATCGCTTTGATGCGTTCGGTGATCTCGGGTGGTAAATATATGTCGATGGGATGTAGTCGTTTTGCCACCTTGCGGGCTTGGCGAAAAGTTTCCGATGGCCATTTTGGGTCATTGAAAACAAAGTGATCAAACTCGCCGAACTCGACGGTGACTTCAGCGGGTGAAATCGATTTGGATAATGTACTGGAACCAGATTGAAGAAGCGGCGGAAAATTTCCGGTCATGATGAGTAATTCCAAAGCATCACGCACTTCTAAGGGAAGTGGTGGATCGCTTCGGATTTGTACTGGACGTCCCATACGCGTTTTTCATTTTTCCTGAAAAATTTCATTCCGAGCTTCGAGCGCTCATCTTCAGTCATCGGCTTGTGCAGAAAGTTGTTCTCGAACGCGAGATGCAGGATCCCTAGCTTAAAAGCAGGTTTGCAGGCAATCATAATCTTTTGAAGGGAAAAAGGGGGAAGCTATTTCTGAAAAGTCAGTTTGACTTCGGCAACCCAACGACTGACAGTTTTGGCGCGAGCTTCTTCAGCGGCCAGGAGAATAACTTCCTTCACCGCCGGAGGCCGTGGGCAGCCGGAAAGGAGCTGCCCCAGTCGCGCGGCATGGTTTCTTATAACCTCTCGAAATTCAATGGTATTTTCTGGAATGCGGGGCAGGCCAAGGAGTAGCTTGCCTTCACGCACTTCAACCGAGGTTTTTGAAGTGTCATTGACAATAACATCAAAGGGACCTTTTAACCCCCCAGGGGCACCAGCCCCTGGAGGACATTCAAAAATAACCTTTCGCACCGTTCTTACAGCACCAGGTTCTCCGGGCTCCCCCATGGTGTCTCCTATATGACGGACGTCACTTATTGTTTTTTGTCTTTTTGGAAGTCTTGAACGGCTTTATGAATTATTTCCAACACATTCGCGACCCCACCACCGCTACTCGGTTTTTTGACCGGTCGAAGCGTAGCTGCCAGAGCTTCTTCTTCGGAATTCAACTGAATTTGGTCTACGCGGGAATTATAGCACCCACCGATAGTACGTTTTAATTTTTCCGCTTCGGCCCAAAGCAGGGCTCGTAATTCCTCCGGATTTTCCGGTTTTGCCTTGACATAGACTGTTACGGGTTGAGGGACAGGGTAATTTACCTTCTCACGACCCCCGAGTGTGGTGCATTCATACACAGCCGTACGGGTAATTGCTGTTAAACCTGCTTTTGAATCGTCTGACATAAAACCTCCTTGAGTGAGAAATCGTTTTTACCTGCGATCGCGCGCCAATCCTTGGGGTGCGTACTTCTGCAACCATACTTGGTATGCAGAGGGTGTTGTTTTCGCTTTCTGTAATGCCTCGGCGCGAGCTTCTTCTTCTGGCAGAAGCGTTACCTTGGAAAGTCTTGGTCTCCAACAAGTGTCACCTGCGACCAACGAATCCAGCCGACTTTTTGCTGAAGCCTCAATGACGCTTCTCAGTTCTTCGGGGTTTTCTGGGATCACTGGAAGCTCAACAGTAATCGTTCTTTCCAAGATTTTAGCGACCATTGGGTCGCGTCCCATGGTCCAACAGTCGATACGAACGTGGTGCGTTACCGCTATTTTGTTTGTTTCTGCCATTAAAACCTCCCTGCCTGCCGGTAGGCAGGCTTAAAAAGACACCGGGGAGGCCAGTTGTTCCTGGGCCTCCCCGGTGAATGATTTCATCCTGTTGTTTGCTGGCGGCGCGACCACCAGTTCCATGTGCGTTTTCTGTAACTTGTCTTATCTTCCATGTCCATGAAGGTATTCTCTCATCACATCAGAGAAAACTTAGCAATAAGAAAATAGAGATTATATTATTTTTTTAGAGTGACCATCAAAATAGCAATGGCTGCGGGCGTAATGCCTGAGATGCGCATGGCCTGACCGAGAGTGCTCGGGCACAAGGATGAAAGCTTTTCGACGACTTCTGTCGAAAGCCCGGGGATGCCGTGATAGCAAAATGGCGTCGGAATGCGGATGCCTTCCAGTTCGCGAAAGCGTTGGGCATGATTTTCCTGTGATGCCAAATAACCTTCGTACTTGAGTTGGATTTCAAGCTGCTCTTGGATGTCAGCAGGCAGATGGGAAAACTTCAGCTCTGGATAGTGCAATGCCAATGCGGCAAGCCCAACTTCCGGTCGGCGGAGAAGATCGGCCAGCGTGCCACCGCCCTTTACATGCGTATTTTTGAGCACCTTCATTTGGGATGCGATCTGTTCCCGCTTGTCGATAAACCTCTCCCAACGGGTGTCGTTGATAAGTCTAAGGTTGCGACCGGTCGGCGTCAGGCGCAAATCAGCATTGTCTTCGCGCAGCAGCAGTCGATACTCCGCGCGCGAGGTAAACATGCGATAGGGTTCAGAAGTGCCTTTGGTGACGAGGTCGTCGATAAGCACACCGATGTAGGCCTCATGTCGTCCGAGCACGAGGGCCGCTTCCCCGCGAATGCGGTGCACGGCGTTGATCCCTGCCATAAGTCCCTGTGCTGCAGCTTCTTCGTAGCCCGATGTACCGTTGATCTGGCCGGCTAAAAAGAGGCCGGGCAGTCGTTTTGTTTCGAGCGAAGCAAAAAGTTCGGTGGGATCCACCATATCGTATTCTACGGCATAGCCCGGTTGCAGGATCGTCGCACGCTCTAGCCCAGGAATGGTTTTCAGGATTTGAGCTTGAACCTCGACCGGAAGCGACGTCGACAACCCATTGATATAAATGCGATTGGTCTCCAGACCCTCGGGTTCCAGAAACAACTGATGGCGGTCTTTGTCCGCAAAGCGAACCACTTTGTCTTCGATCGACGGACAATAGCGGGGCCCTACCCCCTTAATCTGCCCCGAATACATGGGCGAGAGGTGGAGATTGTCCTGAATGATGCGGTGGGTTGCATCATTAGTATAGGTGAGATGGCAATCGAGCTGAGGGAGGTGATTTTCCACTTCCTCAAAAGAAAAACGCGGTCGCGGTGTTTCTCCGGGTTGCCGTTCCAGCTGGGAAAAGTCGATGGTGGCTACATCCAAACGCGGGCAGGTCCCGGTTTTCATGCGGCCCATGCGAAATCCAAGCTGCGCCAGAGAAGTAGAAAGGCCAATGGCGGCAAAATCCTGGACCCGCCCTCCAGCCACCCGTTTTTGGCCAAAGTGCATTTCGCCATTGAGGAAGGTGCCGGTCGTCATCACCACGGACCGAGCTGAGAGCTCGCGACCATCAGCCAGACGAACGCCGGCAACGAGATTGCCGTGCAATAATAGTGCTTCGGCCATGCCTTCGATCAGTATGAGATTTTCTTGACGCTCTACAACCAAGCGCATGGCAATGGCATATTTGGCGGAATCGGATTGGCAGCGGGTGCCGCGGACAGCTGGTCCACGGCTCATGTTGAGGCGGCGGTATTGAATGCCCGTGGCGTCGGCGATCTTTCCCATCTCACCGCCGAGGGCATCAATTTCGCGCACCAGGTGGCCTTTGGCGAGGCCGCCGATGGCGGGATTGCAACTCATTTTGGCAATGGTGCTTAACGTTCCCGTAATGACGGCCGTTGTCGCGCCCATCCGTGCTGCTGCCAAAGCAGCTTCACATCCGGCGTGGCCGGCGCCGATGATAATGACGTCAAATTTCATAAGAGAGCGATAAAGATGAAGAGGGGCGTCTCTGTCAAGGGGAGTTGTGACTACTTGCCGATGCAGAACAAGGAAAAGATGCGGTCGAGCATGGCTTCGGTGACATCCAGACCGATGATACGGCCCAAGGCCTCTTGGGCAAGTCGCAGGTGGTGGGCGATGAATTCCGCGGAATCATGGTTTAAAATGGCTTTCTTGGCGTGTTGAAGCTGGTGCTGAGCTTCCACCAGCGCCTCCTTATGGCGAAGGTTGGTGACCGTAGCCGTAGCTCCTTCGGATGATTTGGTGGCGGCAAACGCCGTAAGTTCCTGGGTGAGCGCCTCCAGGCCAGCTCCGGTGTGAGCTGAAATAAAATTGGCTTTTATAGAACCTTCTGTCACTTGGAGCGGCAAATCAGCCTTATTCACGCACACGAGGTAACGCGATGGGGAAAGGTGAGAAAACAATTTCCGATCGTCTTCGTGGATCGGAAGCGTGCCGTCGATGACGTGCAAAACAACGTCTGCCGACGCCATAGCGGCATAACTCCGTTCGATGCCGATCTTCTCAACATCTCCTGGCGCTTCACGAATTCCCGCAGTGTCGCTCAAATGAAAAACAATGCCGCCCAGCGACACCGAAACTTCGATCACATCTCGCGTGGTACCCGGGCTGGCGTGGACGATGGCGCGTTCCATGCCGGCCAAACAATTGAGCAGGCTGGATTTCCCGGCGTTCGGACGCCCGACGATCGCCACCTTCACGCCGTCGCGAATCAAACGACCTTGTGTATAGGTATCAAGCAACTGCGCGATGCGCGCTTCGATAGGGGTTAATTTTTGCACCACGCCGTGACGATCGATCATGTCGATGTCTTCTTCGGGAAAATCGATGGTTGCTTCGACAAAAGCGCGCAGGTTGGTCAATGCATCATGAAGCATTTTCACTTCGACGGACAACCGGCCTTCCAGCTGGTCGCGGGCCTGGCGCGCAGCCGTATCGCTCGTCGCGGAAATAAGATCCACCACAGCTTCGGCCTGCGCGAGATCGATTTTGCCATTCAAAAAAGCACGCCGCGTAAATTCCCCTGGTTCGGCCAGGCGTGAACCTGCGCTGATACAGGCGTCAACGATGGCAGCGAGCACCACGGGACTTCCATGACAAGAGATCTCGATGACCTCATCGCCGGTATACGTCTGAGGAGCGGGCATGTGAACCGCTAGAGCATGATCAATGGGGATTCCCCGAGCATCGACCATGGTTCCCAAATACAGTCGTCGTGGTTCGAAAGCTGAAGTCGGCGTTTTTCCACTCCAGATGCTGGCCAACACCCCTCTGGCCTGCGGACCGCTGATGCGCACAACACCAAGGCCTCCGTGTCCCGGCGGCGTGGCGATCGCGCAGATGGTGTCGACATTGGAAATCATGTGAGTTGCTCCGCTAATGATTTTCGAACGAGCTTGCAACGGCAAATGCACCTGCGCCGGATCATGCTGATCTTCTCTTGACCCTCTACTGCAAAAATATATATTCCGCCCCGTTTTCAATAAAGGAGAACTTTTATGACACTTCGCATCGGTATCAACGGGTTTGGACGCATTGGACGCTTGGCTTTGCGGGCGATGATTCAACGTAAAAATATCGAGTGCGTGGCCATCAATTATTTAGTCCCCAGCTCAACCCTTGCGCATCTTCTGAAATATGATTCTGCGCACGGTCGTTTTCAGGGGGAAGTGAGCGCCTCGGAAACGGCACTGACGGTCAACGGTCGTGCTATCGCCATCAGCAGCGAAAAAGATCCCACCCTGATCCCTTGGAAAAAACACGGTGTGGACGTGGTGTTTGAATGCACCGGCATTTTCACTCAACTGGAGACGGCACAGAAACACCTCGAAGCGGGTGCCAAGAAGGTCATTATTTCCGCGCCGGCCAAAGGTGATGTGCCGACGTTTGTGATGGGCGTGAATCATCAGGATTATCACACCAAAGAACATCACGTGGTCTCCAATGCCAGCTGTACCACGAACTGCCTGGCGCCGGTCGTCAAAGTGTTGCATGAATCGTTTGGCATTGAACGCGGTTTTATGACCACGATCCATTCGTATACCAATGATCAAAACGTCGTGGACGCACCGCACAAGGACCTGCGCCGTGCCCGCGCGGCGGCAGCATCGCAGATTCCGACGACCACCGGTGCGGCCAAGGCCGTGGGCTTGGTGCTCCCAGCGCTCAAAGGGAAATTGGACGGCATGGCCATCCGTGTGCCGACCATCAACGTGTCATGTGTGGATCTCGTGGCGACACTGAAAAATCCGGCCACGGCCGAAGACATCAACGCCAAGCTAAAGGCTGCAGCCCAGGGACCGCTCAAGGGCATTCTCGCCTTTGTGGAAGATGAATGCGTGTCCGTGGATTTCATGGGCAACACCCATTCGTCGCTCGTGGATGCGCCTTCAACGCGCGTCATCGACAATATGGTCAAGGTGCTCGCCTGGTACGACAATGAAATGGGCTTTAGCTGCCGCATGCTGGATCTCGCTGAGCACATGGGAAGATCGCTGTGATTACCTACATCGACCAGTTGGACCTTGCAGAAAAACGCGTTTTTATTCGCGTTGATTTTAACGTTCCGGTTTCCGGTGAAACCGTTACCGACGACACCCGCATCCGTGCAGCGCTCCCGACAATTCGTCACGCGCTGGCGCAAAACGCCCGAATTATTCTGGCATCCCATCGCGGTCGCCCCAAAGGAAAGGCTGATCCGAAATATTCGCTTAAAGCCGTGGGGCTTCATCTGTCGCGTCTCTTAGACAATGCGCCGATTATCATGCCAGAAACCTGTGTTGGCGATGCGGTGAAAAAACTGATCACTGACCTGGAACCTGGCCAGCTCATGCTCCTCGAAAATCTTCGCTTCCATCCGGGCGAAGAAGCCAATGATCCTGCCTTTGCACAACAGCTCGCGCAGCAGATCGACGTCTATATTAATGATGCCTTTGGTACGGCCCACCGCGCCCATGCCTCGACGGAGGGAATGGCCAAGTTTGTTCCTGAAAAGGCGGCCGGCTTTCTGATGCGGCAGGAAATCGAATTCCTCTCGCGGATTGTCGCTCAGCCAGAAAAACCCTTTGTCACGATCTTGGGTGGCGCCAAAGTGGCCGACAAACTCGGTCTCATCGAAAACCTCATCGGCAAAGCCGATAAAATTTTGATCGGCGGCGGAATGGCCTATACCTTCCTCAAGGCCAAAGGATTCGGGGTCGGTACGTCGCTCGTGGATGAAACCAAACTATTTGCGGCGAAGCGTATTTTGGAACGCGCCGAGGCGCGCGGCATTACGATTCTATTGCCGGTCGATCACATGATTGCCAAGGCTCCCACCGAAGACGCGGTGGTGATGGCGACAGGGAGCGAGGAAATTCCGCCAGGCATGATGGGACTCGATATCGGCCCAAAAACCTTCGAAGTCTTTCGCCGTGCGCTTCAGGGCGCAAAGACCATCTTTTGGAATGGCCCCATGGGAGTCTTTGAAATTCCGTCCTTGGCCCATGGGACCATGGAATTGGCCAAGGTGATTGCTGAAATAGATGCCACCACCGTTGTTGGCGGTGGCGATTCCATTGCGGCCATCGTCAAGTCCGGCGTGGCCGACAAAATCAGCCATCTTTCGACCGGCGGCGGCGCGAGTTTGGAATTCGTCGAAGGCAAAGAACTCCCTGGCATCAAGGTGCTCCACCAATGAAAAGACCCCTGTTTGTGGCCAACTGGAAGATGAACCACACCATCGGTGAGACGATTGCCTATCTGACGGTTCTTCTTCATGAAGCCAAGGCCGTGGGCAATACCGATGTCGTTCTTGCCCCTCCGTTTACAGCGTTGTCATCGCTCGGCATCGCCCTGTCAGAAAATAACAGTGAGTTTCAACTGGCTGGTCAAAATCTTTGCTGGGAAGACAGTGGTGCCTTTACCGGCGAAATTTCTGGCGCTTTTTTGGCGGAAGTGGGTTGCCGCTACGTCATCATCGGCCACTCAGAACGCCGTAAGATTTTCGGCGAAACCGATGCCATGATCGGGAAAAAGATTGAAGCCTCGATCCGCCATCATCTCACCCCGATCCTGTGCGTGGGAGAAACGCTCCCGGAACGGGAAGCCGGGAAGGCCTGGGATACGGTGGAGAACCAACTTCGCGGTGCCTTACGCGAAATTCCGCTTGCAAAGCTCAAAGGTTTTGTGGTGGCTTACGAACCCGTTTGGGCAATCGGAACAGGAAAGAACGCCACGCCGGCTGAGGCCAAAGACATGCACGGCCTCATCCATCAATGGATAGCGAGTGTCCATGGCGGAGAAGTCGCAGACATCACGCGACTTCTCTACGGAGGAAGCGTTACGCCTGGAAACAGCCGTGAACTGCTTCGACAGCCGCATATTGACGGAGCCTTGGTGGGCGGGGCGTCGCTGGACGCCAGAAAATTTACAGAGATCATTCGGAGCGTACCCTGATGGAAACTATTATTTTAGTCATTCACGTGTTGCTTTGTCTGTTTTTGGTGGGCGTCATTCTCTTGCAGGCCGGAAAAGGGGCGGAGATGGGGGCAGCCTTCGGCGGCGCCTCGCAAACGCTTTTTGGTAGCCGCGGGCCCGCGACGTTTTTGACCAAAATCACCACGGGCGTTGCTATTTTCTTTCTCGTGACGTCCATTTGGTTGGCAGAGATGTCCAAGCAACGCTCCATGCCAAGCTCAGTGCTCGATTCCGTCCAGGTTCCCGAAACGACGGAACCGGTTCAGGCGCCGACACCAGAAGCGGCACCAACTGCACCGGTTGAAGAAAAGAAATAGTTTTTTGACATGCTTCATTTCTTTGAAAACTGGATGAGATCCGAGGCAAGTCCGAAGTGAGCGACCGGAGCGTACACGAAAGTACGTGAGGATCGCGAACGAGGACTAACGAAGGAGATCGCCAGTTTCCAAAGAAATGCCTGCTCAGGTGGTGGAATTGGTAGACACGTACGTTTGAGGGGCGTATGGGGCAACCCATGCGGGTTCGAGTCCCGCCCTGAGCACAGGAAAGGGGACGTTTCTCAGAAACGTCCCCTTTATTTTTCCCATGATGACGAAAAATGTGAACCTCACATCGCTTGAAAAAATTATCACCCGCTACGTGAAAGCGACGTACCTGCCCGAGCGATTTCGCTCCCGCGCCCGAACGCCTGATTTTACGTCTCAGGACGTGCGATTTTTTCTCTCCGGCGTGGTCGAGCTTTCGGAGTCGTTTACTTCTGAGCGAGCCGATCTCTCCAAAAATTACTTCAGCCGCAAAGAGTACCGCTCAGCCTATCTGCTCTATTTTTTCCTGACGAATGTCGCCAAGGTTTGGCACTGCTTGGCCGAACTCGATCAGCTGGGTCAATTACCCACGGCCGATGACGTGGGCATCCTTGATGTGGGTGCCGGTCAGGGAACCGTGGCCATCGCCTGTGCGCAGTATTTTGCCGAGCACCATCCGAGCACCAAACTGACCATTCATGCGGTGGAACAAAATCGGGAAGCGCTTACCGATGCCAAAAATCTCTTTTCAAAACTCTCCACCGACAAGCACCGACTCACGACCATCGAGGGACACCTGACAGCGCGGAGTGCGGCGAAAGTTCTTCGAGATAAAAAATTCGATCTCATCTTTGCCGCAAATGTGCTGAATGAGCTCAGATCCGCCGAAGACCAATATGCTCTTTGTAAAGAACTATTGCACCATTGTACCATTGCACCATTGCACGGTTCTCTGATCATCATCGATCCTGCCCTGCAACGCACGACGCGCAATCTCATGGAAGTCCGTGATCTCCTGCTGGAGCGTCGCGACGCGCAGGTCATCGCTCCCTGTTTGCATCAGCAAACTTGTCCCATGCGTGCGGCCAATAAGCGCGACTGGTGTCATTTTTATCTGGAGTGGGAATGCCCGAAAGTCATCCGTGACATCGATCGCGAGATCGGCAATCGGCACGATTATTTGAAGATGGCGTATTATATTCTGCAATCCGGCGCGGCAGCGGCGCCTCTTCTGGTAAAGGCCGAGCAACGTCTTTACCGCATCGTCTCTTCGCCGATGGGCACCAAAGGAAAGACGGAAATCCTTTTATGCGGCGATCAGGGTGAGCTCAAACGCATGACGGAATTCGATAAAAACCGCGATACCAAACAACTTCCCTTCCACGGCGTTAAGCGAGGCGACATCGTGACCGAGGGGTTTGATCATATTATTACATTTCAAGACAAGGATTGATGCGACGTGCTCGTCAATGATGCACGGATTTTTTAATTTCTTCGAGCCATAGGACGATCAGGCGATGGGCGTGGGGTGTGAGTTTCGCGGGGATTTCGTGAGTTTTCATGACGTCCATGAAACCATCGAGTGCTTCTTGCGTTTCGCTTACGGTGAGTTTCTCTTGATTGCTTTGATGAAGTTCGTCGCGATACGTGAGCGTGATTTCCACCAACATGCGAAACATGCGGTGCGTGCCTTCGTCGACGTCGCCGACGCGGTCGACGACATTCTTGAGAAAGGTTTCAATGTCAGATTCTTTGGTCATAACTCTTCCCTCTGAGACAGCATCACGTTGACTTTTTTGAGAGGGAAGCGCAAGCGGAGAAAATTCCTGACATAGAAAGAGTCGCATGATCAAAAAATTGAAACCCGAAGCGCTCCGTTTCCGCACCACAAAAGCCTTTCTTTCTTTTTATAAAAATCCTGAAACTTTTTCCGGCGCCAAAGGCGTGGTCGGTCAAGAGCGCGCGATCACCGCACTCGAAACCGGCATCAAGCTCGCGCCGCGCGGATATAATATTTACGTCTCCGGCATGGCCGGCACCGGGCGCATGACCACGATCCGTCGCACGCTCGAAGAACTGGAGCCAGCCTGTATTCCTGTGCCGGATCGCGCCTACGTCTACAATTTTGCCGACCATCTGCAGCCGGTGTTGCTGACGTTTGCGCCCGGGCAAGGAAAGCAGTTTCGCGACGACATGAAGGGCCTCGTGCGCGTGCTTCGCGCGGATCTGCCCAAAGCGCTTGAATCCACGCAGGTTTCCCGCGAACGCGAAAAAATTATCGACCGTTTTCAGCGCGATGAAAAGAAACTCTTCGAAGCCTTTGCCGCGAAACTCAAGGCTGAAGGCTTTGCGCTCATCCAGGTGCAGGAAGGTGGACTGATCGCGCCGACGGTGTTTCCCATCGTCGGCGAAGAGGCCGTGTCCATCGATTACCTGGCGACGCTCGTCAAAGAAGGCAAACTTAGTGAGTCGGAACGCCGCGTGAAACTTGGCCGCCACAGCGAACTCAATACTGATCTCAAACGCGTGCTCGGCGAAGCGCGCGTGCTTGCGAAAGCGATGCACGTTGAATTGGAAAAACTGCAGGCGCGCTGGTGTTCCCTGATTTTGGACAGTGTCATGGACGAGCTTGAGACGCGCTATGCTGATCCCAAAATTCGTGATTATTTAAAGCGCGTGCGCGAACACGTCCTCGGTAATGTCGACGCCATCATCGGCAAATCGGATCGCGACAGCGACAAGGCCATGTTTATGATGGCTGGACCCATGCGCCCTGAAGATCCCTTTTGGTTTTATGAAGTCAATCTCCTCACTGACGGACGAAAACAAAATGCGATCTGTCCCATTATTGAAGAAGATAATCCCACGTACACGAATTTATTTGGCGTGCTCGAATACAACATTGCCCCCGGCGGCATGTGGACCACGGATTTCCGCCACATCCGAGCGGGTAGCTTGCTCAAGGCCGATGGTGGATATCTGATCGTCAATGCCCTCGACGTTTTTAAGCGGCCGTTTGTCTGGGATCATCTGAAGCGCGTGCTCAAGACGGGCAAGCTCGTCATTCAACAGCCGGAAAGCTACGTCCAGTTGGCGCCGCTGGCCATCAAACCAGAACCGATTGAGCTGACGGTCAAGGTCATCATGATCGGACCGGATTGGCTGTATCACCTGCTGTGGGAATACGAAGAGGAATTCTCCAAGACGTTCAAAATTCTCTCTGATTTTGATTCGTCGATGAAGCTCACGCCCAAAGCAGCCAAGGAATTTGCGGCCGTGCTGAAATCAGTTTGCGACCGCGGCAAATTGAAATTGCTGTCGGCAGATGGTCTGTCGGCGCTGATCGAATACGGCGTCGAACTTTCCGGGCAACGCGATCGCCTCACCACGCGCTTTACGAACGTGAGCGATTGTTTACGCGAAGCGCATCATATGGCGACGGAACACGGCGACGATCGCATCACCCGTCGTCACGTCGAGGACGCCATTCAAGCCAAACGCGAACGCCATGGTCGGACTGAGTCGCGCATTCAGCGGATGATCGAAGAAGGTGTCTTGATGATCGAAACCCGCGGCAAGCGCGTGGGACAGGTCAATGGCTTGGCCGTGTATTCCATGGGCTACACGAGTTTCGGCAAACCGACGCGCATCACCGCAGTGACGGCAGTGGGCAAGGCCGGGATCGTCAACATCGAACGCGAATGCGGGCTTTCGGGACCGACGCACGATAAAGGGGTACTGATTCTCTCCGGTTATCTCCGTCAAAAATATGCGCAACGCGCGCCACTCACGCTGTCGGCATCGATCGCCTTTGAGCAGTCGTATGGCGGCGTTGATGGCGACAGCGCGTCATCGACTGAAATTTATGCGTTGCTTTCGAGTCTTTCAGGACTCCCCATCGATCAAGGTCTGGCGGTCACGGGTTCCGTTAATCAGCACGGCGACATCCAGCCGATCGGTGGTGTGAACGAAAAAATCGAAGGTTACTTCGATGTCTGCAAGGCCCAAGGATTGACCGGCAAGCAGGGCGTGCTCATTCCACATCAAAACGAGCGTCATCTGATGCTGCGCAGCGATGTGGTGGAAGCCGTACGCAAAGGGAAGTTTCATATCTATGCGGTCAAATCAATTGATGAAGGGATTGAAATTTTAACGGGCAAAAAAGCGGGTGTCATGAATAAACGCGGAAAGTATCTTGCTGGTACCGTGCACGGCCTGGCCCAACATCGCCTTGCCGAGATTTCTGATCTCCTGGCCGAGCAAGGCGGTACGGAGTCCATGCCGCAGCATGACATCTATCACGACCGACCGCCGCAACCCGAACCACCGAAACCGCCGCGGCAAAAAGGTAAGAGACGAAAATGAAAAAACTCATTCAAGCGGCCAAGGTAGCACGCGAACACGCCTGTGCCCATGTGACGGGCTATAAAGTTGGCGCGGCTTTGGAAACCGCGAAGGGCAAGGTTTACACGGGAGCCAATGTGGAAAGTCCGTCTGCCATCAGCTGCTTGTGTGCAGAGCGTGTTGCGCTCTTTTCAGCGCTTTCCCAAGGTGAGCGCTTGTTTAAGCGCATTGTAACGGTGGCTGAGCGAAAACATCCCATCCCGCCGTGCGGCTTTTGTCGCCAAACACTGCTTGAGTTTGCGCCCGAGCTGGAAGTGATCATGGCGAACCTGGAAGGCAAGACCAAACGATCTCAGCTCGCGGAGCTCATGCCGGACGCTTATCTCTTTGAATAATGTATCAGATTACTGATGATCGCCTGGAATAAATGAAGCTGGAAGCTCAGCTTTTAGAGGTGTTTTTGGCTGGCAATCTTTGGCTGAATAGGTTGCGACCTGCGAAAGATCAACGTGATAAAGTTGATGGGCAATGATTTCGGCCGCATCTCTTGTTTCGTTATCGACGTTTCCCGCGGCTAGACATTGAAGTCCACCAACAACTAAATCTATAACCGCTTTCGCACCTTCTGGTGAGCAAAACTTATAGTCAGGCTCGCTGTAGGCTTGTGGTTGCGGTGTTTTCCACGTTTCCGTTGTCTTGTCATAATCAAAAATAACTTGGCCGCGACGAAGGAGAGGATTGATGACTTCGCTGTTGAAGGAAACGATGAGGCGATAGCCTTCATTTGTTTGTCTGCCGGTGAAGGTGGTGACATCATTCCACCAGGGGGCGAATGAAGTTAATGAATCCGTAGAGTTGCAGATACCTCCAAACCCCGCTTCATGATGATCATTTTTGGCCTGAGGCTTCTTTTCGAGGTTAAATGTGCTGAGTGAAGCTGAAAATTGTTTTGGAAGTTGTTGACTTAAAGAAAGGCCCCCCGAGACTTTGTCGCCACCAGCAATCATGCTATCCTCCTGTGTGAAAGAGGCGTCGCCCTATCATGGTCCCCAAGCGTGAACAAGCAGAAAGTCATGAGTTCGTGGCAAGTGCCTTTATTTCCTCAAAGTCCCGCGTGTCGATGCGTTTTCGAAACACGTCACTGCCGGTCAAGAGATCGATGGCCGGAATGCCGCGGACGAATTCATAGGGCTCGGTGCGCCAGGCAAAACCGCGCTTGCTATATAAATGATATAGCGTCCAGATGAGCCCAAGGCCGGTCAAATAGGATTTAAAGGCTGTTTTATCGGTAATCTGCCATTGCAGGCCCTGGCAGGGCTCGTTGGCCCACTTTTGCATGGTGGGGGTGAAGGTGATGGCGCTGGCGGTGAGACCGGGCAGGCTCAAGGCCGAGAAATAATCAAGCAGTTCTCCACTTCGGATGAACGGCGCCCCGATGAGGTCAAAGGGTGCTTCCGTGCCACGGCCTTCGGAGACATTGGTGCCCTCGAGCAGGCACATGCCGGGATAGAGGAGTGCGGCATGATGTGATCGCATGTTGGGCGAAGGATTGATCCACGGAAGATTCAAATCCGGCCAGTGCTTCTCGCGCTTCCAGCCTTCCATGTGCATGACTTCGAGTTTGCAGCCGATTTTTTCGTGTTTATTGAAGTACTGGGCGATTTCGCCGATGGTCATGGCATGGCGGATTGGCAGCGAATGCAGGCCGACAAAAGATTCGAAGCCACGCGCAATGCCTGGCCCTTCCACGGTGACACCGTTGATGGGATTGGGGCGATCGCAGATCACCATGGTTTTTTTGGCCTGAGCACAGGCCTTCATGGCGAGAACGGTGGTCCAGATGTACGTGTAGTAGCGACTGCCGATATCCTGGAGATCGACGATAAGCATATCAATCTTATCCAGCATTTCCGGCGTGGGGGAAAGCGACGCGATCGAATCGCCGTAGAGGCTGTAGACTGGTAATCCTGAGGTGGGATCATTGACGGTCGCCACGGCTTCCATGTCCTGGGTATACGTGGCGAGGCCGTGTTCCGGACCAAAGAGCGCGGTGACCTGAAAGGCGCGATCGCTTAACAAACGACGCACGGTGTGGAGGCCTTCGGCGTTCACACTTGCCTTGTGGGCCAGGAGCCCCAAACGCTTACCTTCGAGTAGGCGCCGTTCTTCGTCAAGCAGTCTGTCGATGCCGAGTTTCACCGAGCTTTCACATCCAGAAGTTCAACGTCGAAGATGAGTTCAGCATTCGGGGGAATGACGCCGCCCGCGCCGCGTGCGCCATACGCGAGTTTGGCGGGAATGTAGAGGGTGCGCTTGCCACCGATTTTCATGCCGGCAACGCCTTCGTCCCAGCCTTGGATCACCTGATGGGCACCGAGCAGAAATTGAAAGGGTTCGTTGCGGTCGATCGAGCTGTCGAACTTCGAACCTTTTTCGCCTTTGGCGTTCAGCCAGCCGGTGTAATCCACTGTGACGAGCGCGCCTTTTTTCGCTTCAGCGCCAGTGCCGACTTTTGCATCGAGGTATTTGAGACCGCTGGGATTCGTGATCATTTTCGTGGCTCCATAGGAAAGAAGGGGGAAAAAAATGCCGATGGCGATTATCGCGATGAACTTTTTCATATTTTTCTCCTCAAGGTTTTTTGCCTTATGCCTGCTTGACAAACCTCCGTCAAACCCCTAGCCGAAAAAAATGCAGAATGATTCGCTCGCCTTTGGCGCCAAGCAAGCCGTTGAAAATTGTGTGAAGGTGACGGCCGACGATCGCGTTGTTATCATCACCGATCAGCAATCCAAAAATATCGGTGTGGCCCTTAAAGTCGCGGCCTCCCGCATCACCGATCACCTCAAATTTTTTACGATGGAAGATTTTGGGCCTCGTCCTTCCGATGGATCAACGCCTTTGGCGTTTCCCGATGCCCTCCGCGACATCTATGCCTCCTGGGCAACCGTGAGTTTCTATGCGGCATCGGGAAAGAAGGGCGAGCTTAAGGCCTTTCGCCATCCCATGCTTGAGGCGGTGAAAGCGGCCAAACTTCGTCATGCCCACATGGTCGGCGTGACTGAAGAGATGATGAACCAGGGTATGGCCGCGGATTACGTGGAAATCAAAAAAGTGACGCATGCGGTGTATGACATTGCAAAGTCTGCCAAAGAAATCCGCGTGACCACCCCGGCCGGTTCGAATCTCGTGGCTACCTTTGATCCGAAGTTGAAATGGGTGCCCTGTACCGGTGAGGTTACGTCGCAGAAATGGACCAATTTACCCGACGGAGAAACCTTTACCTGTCCGCGTTCGGTCGATGGGTATGTGGTGGTGGATGGTGTGCTCGGCGATTTCTTCTCCGAAAAATATGGTTCGCTCGAAAAAAATCCTATTTCCTTTGAGTTGAAAAACGGTTGGGTCGTCAAAGACAGCCTTCGCTGTGAACTGAAAGAACTCGAACAGGAATTCCGAAGTTATTTGGACACAGATGAGAATGCTTCGCGCATCGGCGAATTTGCCATCGGCACCAATATCGGTCTCACCAAGCTCATCGGCAATATGCTGCAGGACGAAAAATTTCCGGGTATTCACATGGCGGTGGGAAATCCGTATCCACTCCAGACAGGAGCGGACTGGTCGAGCGACGCCCACTGCGATGGCGTGCTGTGCAAGACGACGATTGAAATCGATGGGTGCGTCATCATGGAGAAAGGAAAGTTTTGTTTATGACACTCCAATCCATTACTACCGATAAAGCCCCCAAAGCCATCGGCCCGTATTCTCAGGCCGTGCGCGCCGGAAATCTCATGTTCGTCTCAGGAATGCTCCCGATCGATCCCGTGACCAATGAGCTGAAGCTCTTTGACGGCAATGCCGCGGAGCAGGCGCGACAGGTCCTCAATAATATCAAAGCCTTGCTGGCGTCGCAGAATGCAACGCTCGCCCAGGTGGCCAAAACGACCATTTTTCTCAAAAATATGAATGATTTTGCCGCGGTGAACGAAGTCTACGGCAGTTTTTTCACCAGCCACAAGCCCGCACGGGCGACGGTGGAAGTCGCACGACTTCCCAAAGATGCGTTGGTTGAGATTGAAGCGATTGTGGTAATTTGACGTCATTGCGAGGAGGACCGTAGGTCCGACGAAGCAATCCAGGCATGATGACAAGACTGGATTGCCACGCCCTTCGGGCTCGCAACGACAGTCTTTAAGTTTTTCGCAGTGAGCCTGGAAAAATCTTCTCTGTGCGTTCGGCGAGCCTTGGACTTTCGCGGACTTCAGGGGCTTCGCTCATCCACCCTTTCATGATGGTGGTGAGCCAACCTTGCATGAAGCGTGCTTCTTGATTGGGGAGCGGCGGTGCTTCGATGATACTGAGGAGTGCGGGATAAATATTTCTGCGGCGTTCCTCTGGGGTCGAACTGGACATGAGCATGGTAAAGGCGTCTTCCAGGGAACGTCGGTTACCAAGCGCCGGTACTTCGATCATGGCGCGCACGACGGTGGCGCGTGCCACCGGCGTCGAGCGCAGGAAAAGTTCACGGAGCAAGAGCCTTGCTTCGCGCGGGGCTTTGTCGCTCATGGCGACCACGTCTTGTCGAAGAGCGCTGTGATCCCCATAAGGAAGATGTTGGATGAATTCAATGCCATCGATCGTTGCTTTGGCATCGCCGCGTCGAATTTTCTGAGCAATGGCGGCAAAGGTTTTTGGCGAAGGTGATGCGGGAACCGGCACCTTCATATATTCGGATGGCCGAAACCGACGCTGAATATTGGGGACCCAGGATGCCGTGGGAGCAGGGGATGTGGGCGTGAGGTCGTTCAGCCGGATGCGATCGGTGACTTCCTCCTCGAAAGGCGTGTTGCAGAGCGCCCCTGGCTTTTCGACCGGGGCTTGAAATAAGCGGGAAATAATGCGCAACATCGACATGCTAAGCCTATAAAAAGGCCCTCCGCAGAGGGCAAGGGAAAATCGAGGGCTTTAAAAAAAAGACGCAACTTTTGTGACGTTTTGCCGATATTAAGGTCAAAGGAAGACATTATGACAACAAAGGTTTCCATCACCAGCATCACCCCTGACGACAGTCTGCGCGACGAATTTCGCCTCTACGCCGACGCCAATCGCGATGGCTTCCTCGAGCCCAGCGAAGTGGCGGATGCCGACGGTTATTTGAAGTGCGAATACCATCTGTCCGATCGCCAGTTTTTACGCTGGCAGGCGGCGTTTCTTCCGCATGGCCTCATCTGGAACGTTTATCCGGGGTACAAATGCCAAAAACCGGATACCTCCAAGGATTTTTCCTATGTCCAAGTGCGCAAGGTGAGAGGAGAACCGCACGTCTATGCTTATTTCGCTCATCGCGAAGAGGCCGAGGCTTATGTCAAAGCCAATATGCCCCGCGCCAAGATTACAAAGGTCTCAGCTAGAAACGTGGAGCGTTTTGAAGGGATGCCACGGGAGAGTACAGCGTTTCGTGAACAGCTTCCGGGTCATCAGGTGGACGATGCCAATCGCCCCGAATCAACGCAAGGGAAGGTGCTTTTTTACTATGAGATCGATATCATCCCCAATCTTCCTCTCCGCCGCGAATCATTGGATCTGATAAACGCTCCTGGGGTAAACGGTTGTTATGCCTATGCGCTTTACGCCGTGGGAGCCGCGGTGGCCTTGGGGTATGTTACCAATGAAAATTTTTTAGACGACGTTCGTCAGTTCTTCCAGCCTGCAGCAGAAATAAAGCCTGGAACCATGAGCTTCATTTCCATGGGGGTAATAAGAGATGGAAAGGAAACGCTATCTCCACGGCACGCTTTTGTGGAATTAGGCAATGGGTGGGTGCTGACAAAAAATGGTGAGTCTGACGAAGTGCCATTTCGCGTTCAGCGTCGAAATGCGATGCTGATGCAGTACCTGCGTGTGCTGGATCGTCGATCGATTATGGAATATGCAGCGAAAGCGGGCTCGAAATCGGCGGAAAGTGCGACGTATGAGAAATGCGCCAGTGGACTTATATCGTATGCGGGGTGTCCGGCTTTTCCAAAACTAACCGAAAGCAGAACTGAGCTCCGTTCTGGAGTGGCAAATTTAAGAAAAAAACAGCATTAATTATGTTTTGCCGTGCGTTGCGGTAATTGTGGTCGTGATACCGCCGCGGACGGCAAACGCAGCTTTGACTTCCATCCAGCGCGGTTTGGTGGCGGCCACCAGGTTATTCAAGATCTGATTGGTGACGGCTTCGTGGAAGGCCCCTTCATTGCGAAAGCTCCACAGATACAGCTTAAAACTTTTCAGTTCGAAACACGTTTTGTCGGCGATGTAGTGGATCGTGATCGTTGCAAAATCCGGTTGCCCCGTGCGCGGGCACAGGCAGGTGAACTCCGGGCAAACGCATTCAATCACATAATCCCGCTCGGGGTTGGGATTGGGAAAAGTTTCGAGGGTTTTTGAAGGTTGAGTCGACATTATTTCTTTTCTCCCATCGACCGCACCGCGATTTTTGCTTCCTGCAAAAGTTTCAGGGGAACTTCGCTGATGGCATACGTTGCGTTGTACACCACTTCGACGATGCCGCTGTTGATGATCATCTTGGTGCACAGCAGACACGGTGATAGCACGGTGTAGAGCGTAGCGCCCTTGAGCGAAACGCCGTGATAGGCAGCCTGGACGATGGCATTTTCTTCGGCATGCGAGCACAGGCATTCGTCGAGCTTGGCGCCCGACGCGCCAAAATGGTTGCAACGCGGGCAACCGCCTTCGTTGCAGTTGCGCACTCCGCGCGGCGTGCCGTTATAGCCGGTTGAAATAATGCGCTGATCTTTGACGATGACTGCAGCGACTTTGCGTTTGATGCAATTGCTGCGGGCTGCCACCTGACGGGCGATGTTCATGAAGTATTCATCCCAGTCTGGACGGCCTTCGCTCGCCGCCAGCCCTTGAATGACCTGGCGGACCTGATCGTGCAATTCTGCGATCGAGGTATCGTTGGTGATGACCGCATCGGCCATGGCCTCGGTGCGATTGAGCTGCTGCGTGGTGATGTCGTTGGACTGGGCTTCGCGGGCTTCGTATTGCAAAAAGGATTCATAGGTCTGCGGATCGTTTTCGCGATTGCGGACCTTGATGCGCTCAAAACGTATTTTGGGATCTGACGTGACCCCGATGAGGAAGAAATCCTTGCGGCGTCGGAGGGCTTCAACTTCAAAGGGATTGCGGATGGAATCGATGACGGCATTGGTGTGTTCCGGGATTTTAACGAGCGTGCGCTCAGCCAAGATGCCGGCGCCGTGCTTCACTCGCATCTCGTTGCCGACGACGATGAGATGATCGCGCGTCACCGGCAACTTTCGGGACATGATCTCTTCGCGGAGGATGTCGGAGAGCGAGTGCGATTGAAATCCGCTTTCCGTGAGAAAGTGCGCCACTTCCCCTTTTCCCGCGCCGTTTTTTCCTGTGAGTCCAATGAGCATAGCGCGGCTCCCTAACAAAGACGACATGGAGCTGCAACTATTTATATCATGTCCTTGACAGCGGGCGTTCGATACTTAAAATACGAAAAATTTTTTTAAAAATTATGATCCACATTGCAGAGCTTCAAAAAAATTTCGGAAACGTTCGCGCGGTTTCGAACATCTCGTTCGATGTCGCCAAGGGCGAAGTCGTTGGCCTGTTGGGGCCAAATGGTGCGGGCAAGACGACAACCATGCGGCTCCTCACCGGTTTTTTGACGCCGGATCACGGTGTGGTCGAAGTGGCTGGCTTTTCCGTTCAAGAGAAGCCTCTCGAAGCGCGCAAATGCATTGGGTACTTGCCCGAAAATGCACCATTGTATCTGGACCTGGAAGTCACGACGTATTTGCAGTACATTGCGGCCCTCCGCGGGGTCGAAAAGAACCAAATCTCCAAACGTATCCGGAATGTGATCGAACTCTTTGAGCTCGGCGATGTCGTCGGCCGTCCGATCGGTCAGCTCTCCAAGGGCTTTCGCCAGCGCGTGGGACTTGCTCAGGCGCTCATCCACGACCCGCAGGTGCTCATTCTCGACGAACCGACGTCAGGGCTCGATCCCAATCAGATCACGGACATCCGCCAAATTATTCGCAACATCGGTCGCGAGCGGACGGTCATTCTTTCGACGCACATCATGCAGGAAGTCGAAGCCACATGCAGCCGTGCGCTCATCATTAATAAGGGTGAATTGGTGGGCCAGGGCACGCTCAATGAACTCATGCACCAGGGGCGTGGCAAGACGAGTTACATCGTTTCAGCCAAGGTGCGGCGCGCCGTTTTCGCCGAAGCGCTGCAAAAACTTTCCGGTGTGACCATCGGCGAATGGCTTTCTGCGGAAGGCGAAGTGGAACAACGGGTGATGCTGACGGGCGGCAACGGCCACGACCGCGGCGAAGACCTCTTTCAGATGGCGGTGCAGAGCGGCTTTCCGCTGACGGAACTCCGCCGTGAAAAGCAGTCGTTGGAAGAAGTGTTTCGGGAGTTAACGCAATAGGCATGGGAGCGGCAGCGAGTGGTTTTCGAGCACGAGTCCGCGCGCAGAAAACTTCTCGCTGCCGCGCAAGCAAAATGAATACCATAATCACTATTAGCAAACGCGAATTCACCGCGTACTTCACGACGCCGATTGCTTACGTCTATCTCGTGACGTTTTTAGCGCTCATCAACTGGCTTTTCTTCCGCGGATTTTTTCTCATGGGCCAGGCTGATCTGCGCAGTTTCTTTGCGATTACGCCGTGGATCTTTTTGTTTTTTGTCCCAGCGGTCGCCATGGGCAAATGGGCTGAAGAGCGCAAACAGGGGACGCTGGAGCTGCTGTTTACCCTGCCCATCCGCGACCGCGATCTTATCTTCGGAAAATTTTTTGGGAGCCTGGGGCTCATCGTCGCCGCGCTTTTGTTCACGCTGCCGATCGCGCTCACGGCCGAACTCCTCGGCAATCTCGATTGGGGCCCGGTTATCGGCGGCTACGTTGGCCTCACTTTTTTGGGTGGCGCGTTTTTGGCCATTGGCCTTGCCATCTCGAGCCTCACCGAGAATCAGATCATCGCGTTCATCGGCGGGGTGCTCGCCTGCTTTGTCCTCTACTTTTTAGGATCGCCGCTTTTTTCCTGGGGTTCGGGCCTGATCGCCCAGGCCATGCAGTATGCCAGCCTCGCCACGCATTTTGAATCGATTGAACGCGGCGTGCTCGATACGCGGGATATCTTTTATTATTTATCAGTCATCGGGCTGGCATTGTTTGCAAATGTCAAAGTGCTCGAGTCGTGGGCAAGGAAGTAAAATGAAACTCAGAAAAAAAAGATCCCTCAATAATACGATCCTCCTTCTGACAGCACTGGTGGGACTCTTTGCCGTCAACCTCTTGGCAAGCCGCCATTCGCTGCGGCTCGATCTCACGGAAAAAAAAGAATACACGCTGTCGCCATCCACTAAAAATGTTCTCCGCGGTTTAAACGATATTGTGACGATCCGGGTTTACTTTACGAATGAGCTGCCGCCACCGCTTTTGCCGCTGCGGCGCGCGGTCGATGATCTGCTCGCCGAATTTCGTCGCGCTGGCGGATCCAAACTGACCATCGAGTATCGCGATCCGCAGAGCGATCCGATGGAAGAACAGAAGCTGGCTATGATGGGCATCCCGCCGGTGCAACTCAACGTCATGGGCAGCGACCGTCAGGAAGTGGCGAAAGCCTATCTGGGCATGGCGATTCTCCACGGCGATAAACAAGAAGTGATTCCGGTGGTGCAACGCGCGTCAGGATTGGAATACGAACTGACGCAGTCCATCCTCAAAGTTTCGACAAAAGAGCTTCCCACGATCGGGTTTTGGGCGCCGCTCACCGAAGAAGCGGATGGATATAAAGCCGTTCATGATCTGCTGGCGGAACGCTATCAACTGATTGATATCGATGCTGAAAAACCTGCATTGGATGTCGCTAAATTTTCGACGCTGTTTTTGGCCGAAGAAAACCTGAGCGATGATCAGCTCTACGCCATCGATCAATTTTTGATGGCTGGTGGAAAAGTGATGGCCTTTGTCGACACCTGGAAAATCGGCCAAGGCCTCATGGCGTCACCGGTGACTTCGGGCCTTGCCGACCTCGTGATGCACTATGGAGTGACAGTGGACAAAGGATTGGTGTTGGATCGATCGAATGCCACGGCCGCTTTTTCTGGTGGCGCGGTTACTTATCACCTGCCGTATCCCTACTGGGTGCAGATTCGGCCCGAAGGTTTTGCCGATGCCGTTCCCATGGTGGCTGAACTTGAATCATTAGTATTGCCATGGGCAAATTCCTTGACGCTGGCAGCCTCAACCCCAGAAAAAACGGTGACGGCGCTCGCGACCACGACGCCTTTTGGCATCGTGAACGCCGATGAAAATCCAAACCTTGGTCCTGAACAGGCCACGCAGCTCTTGCGCGAAGGGAGCCGCGGCAAGCGCGACGTGCTGGCCATGGTTTCGGGAAAAATGACGTCGGCTTTTGGGCCGGGCGGAAAGCAACCTCCTAAGGGCACGACGCCAAAAATGGAAAGCCGTGAAGGCTCCCAGCTGATCGTCGCTGGAACTAGCCGCCTCGTTCAAAATCAATTTTTGCAGATGTTTCCGCAGAACCGACTGCTCGTGGAAAATGCTTTGGATTCGATGTCATGGGGCGAAGCGTTGATCGGCATCCGTTCGCGGGAGAGCGTGGATCGTCCCTTGGCCCTCCTTTCGGATGGCCTCAAAGTCATGGTGTGGTTCGGCAATGTCCTGCTCGCACCACTTCTGGTATTATTCTTGGGCGGCGTGGTGTTTGTTGTGCGAAAGCGAAAGTGGAAGCGATTGAAAATGCTCTACACCCCCTCTGTGTTATGAACAAACGTCCTATCCTTTATTTGATCATCGTTATCATCCTGACCGGATTCAT